>JBBRIO010000071.1:0-14135 GCA_038220855.1 Bryobacterales bacterium
CCATCTGCGTCGAACCTTCTCAAAACTCGGCGTGACCACCCGAGCCGCCATGGTCGCCCGGCTGCACCGAACCGGCACCCTCCGCTAACTCTCCTTCCCACGCCCCCCGGGACTACTGGTACTCTAGTTCCAGCGGTCACGCCTGTGGAGCAAACGTCTTTCAATCTGGACTACCTGGCCCGCCTCAAACAGCAGGAGCCAGAGACCGAAAAGCACTTCGTCACGCACTTCACGAGCGCGCTGCAATCCCGCCTCCGGTTCCGTATTCGCTCTCGCCAGATGATCGACGACGTCTGTCAGGAAACCCTCCTGCGCGTCATCCTTCACGTCCGCCGCGGCACGGAAATCGAGCGCCTCCCGGCTTTCGTCCACGCCGTTTCGAAAAACGTCCTCCACGAAGCCTTCCGCGGACAGCGGAAACACGCGACCACCGAATCCGAGTTTCCTGACCTCCCCGACGTCCGGATTGATTTTGACTCGTCGCTCGTCAATCAACAGCGCCAAACCGCCGTCCGCCAAATTCTAGCCGAACTGCCAGAGAAAGACCGCCGTATCCTCCAGCGCCTCTTTCTCGACGAAACGGACCGCGAAGAGCTCTGCGCCGAACTCGGCGTCGATGGCGAATATCTCCGCGTCCTCCTCCACCGCGCCAAGCTCCGCTTCAAAGCCGCGGCCTCCCGTTCCCGCTCCGCCGCCGTCGGCCTTTTGTCGTTTTTGCTCTAATATTGAAACGAATGCGACCTTTCAGTCACAGTAAAGGAAATGCCAGTAATGGATCACGAACACGCTGAGCGCGTGAACGCCGCCGAGCGTTTTGCGCTGCGCGATATGCCACCCGAAGAGGCGGAGGCCTTTGAACTGCATTTCTTCGACTGCGCCCTGTGCGCCGCAGAGTTAGAAACACTCCGCGCCCTCGCCGTGAACGGTCGGACCCTGCAAGCGACCGAGTCCGGCAAGGTCCTGGCATTTCCCTCGGCCCATCGCGTCGTTGTTCATCCCGGTTGGTGGCCCGTCGCAACGGCCGCCGGTTGGATCGTCGCCGCCATGGTCGGTTGGCAACAGTACTCTCGACCGGCCGCTAGCGGGCCGGAAGCAATGGCCACCTACGCCCTCCGGACCGTATCCCGTGGCGAGCCTAACGCCGTCAGCGTTCCCCCTTCCGTCCGCCGCTTCGCCCTCTACTTCGACCTCGTCTGGGACGCTCGGCCTTCGGCCTATCAGATCCAAATCGACGGCCCGACCCGTTCGAGCCTCTCGATTCCCGCGCCGGCCGCCGGTCAGCCGCTCTTCGTCCTGCTTGACCGCGGCAGCCTCTCTCCCGGTCTCTACAAACTAACCATCTCTGACAGCGGTGGGACCACCCTGGCGGAACTTGCTTTCAGCCTTCAACTCTAATTCTATGGAACGATTCCTCTTTCACGCCGAAGCCTACGCCCTCACCGGCCGCTTCACCCTTCCTTTTGAAGACGTTATCCCCGTGCAAGCGATGGCGACCCTCCCGATTACGGGCGGTTTCGGGACCGCTCGAGTCGATGACTTCGATTATCGTAACCTCGTCGGCTTCCGACGAGCCGTCGCTTCGGTCAGCGGCGGGCAGAGCAAGGCCGACCGCGACGGACGCGGCCCCTATCTCAGCCGGTCGACCATTGAGATCGCCGGGCTCAGCGTGATGGGGATGGTGACCGCGGACAAGATCTTCGCCACCGTCAGCACCTCCATTCCCTTCGCCGGCGGCGAAGCTTCGATCTACGTCCAAGCTGGATTTGAGAACCTCCGCATCGCTGGCGAGGCGGTCCCCGCCACCCTTGACGCGGCCTTCTTCAACCGGTTTCCTCAGTGGAGTCAACTCACCGCCGAAGCGGCGAAAAACTCGATCAACCAACTCGCTCTCCCCGTGGGTTCGTCGTATCGGAACGATGTTCGGGGCTTCTCACTCGTAAAGCCGTCGGAAATCACCGTCCCCAACTTCGGCAAAGTCTACTTGGCTGAACTGTTCGTCACCCCGTCGTCCCGCCGCATCAGTATGATCCGGATTGATCTCGGTTGTCCCGAAGAAGGCGGCATCGAGGTCGGCGGCAGCGGGGCCAACGGAGTCGGCTGGCCATAATGCGCCGTTTCGTTCTGCTGCTGGGGTTTCTCGTCGGGTGTCGCCCACCGGACGCCGAAACGCTCTATCAGCAGGCGGAACTACAGTCTCAGCAGAGCCGCTGGACCGAGGCCCTGACGGTCCTCGACCGCGCTCCGCGCGAGCCAAGGTTTCTGCTGTTGCGGGCCGAAGTGCTTCTTGGCCAAGGCAATCGCGCCGCCGCCGAAGCCATTCTTCCTCAAGAGCCGTACTCGGAGGCGGCTCTTGAGGTGCAACGTCTGATGCACCTCGGCAACGCCGCCCGGCTCCGGGGGGATACCGCCAGTGCATTGACCCTTCTGCACTCCGCGCGTTCGCTCGCTGGCACTTCCGCCCCCTTGTTGCTCGCCGTCGACCTTCGGCTCGCTATCGCCTTGTCGCGTCAAGGAGACTATGCAAACGCCGAAGCCGCCGCGCGCCGCGCCCTCGGCTACGCCGAACAGCAGCGTCTCCCTTTCGCGGAACTGCAAGCCAGCGGTAACCTCGGCTTCGTCGCGCTGAACGCCCACCGTTACGAGGAGGCCATTTCCTGGTTTGAACGGGTCCGCCGCCTTTCGCAGACCCCCGGCAACGAAGAAAAAGCGTTGGGAAACCTCGCCCTCTGCTACCGCGCTCTCGGCGACCCGGACCGCGCGCTCGCGCTGTTGCTACGCGCCGAGCCCCTTGCGCTTTCGGTCGGGCAGCAACACGACGCGATGGTGTGGATCGGCCAAGCGGGCTCCATCTATTTCGAGCGCGGAGATTTCCCGGCCGCCACCGAGCGCTTCCTGCGAGCTCTGGAAGTCTCCAAGGCGCTCGGAACCGCATTTACCCCGGCGTGGGCGCATAGCGTCGCCCGGGCTTATCTCGAGCAGGGAGACCTGGCCCGTGCCGAGCCGTTCCTGGCCCAAGCCAGCGAACTCGCCGACCCGAACGACCGCTCCCTCCGGACTTCGATCGCTCTGACCCAGGCTCGCGTGGCTTCCTCAGAAACGGGATTCGCCGCCATCGCCGCGGACGCGACGAATTCCCCCGCCGACCGCCAGGAAGCGCTCGGACGCTGGGCCCGGCTCCTCGCCCGTTCGAACCGCCTCGATCTCGCGGCCCAGAAGTACCGCGACTTACTCGCACTCGGCGAATCGACTCGCTCGCAGCTGCAGCGGGATGACTCGCGGCTCTCTTACGGCGCTAACGTCGCCGATCTCTACGCCGAATACGTTGACTTTCTGATGCAGCGCGGCGAAACGGTCCTGGCGCTGGAGACGGCGGCAACGGTCCGCGGGCGGCTCCTGGGCGGATCCCCCATCCGGGCTTCCGCTTTGCAGAAGCTCGCCGCCACCACCGGGCGGGTGATCCTTTTTTATTCGGTCAACCGCGAGCGTTCGTGGCTCTGGTCGATCACTCCTTCGACCGTCGAATCGTTTCCCCTGCCGGGCTCGAAGTCGCTTGCTCCGTTGCTCGAAGAGTACCGCCAGTTTATCGGTGCGTTGCGCGATCCGCGATCGAGTGACGCGCCCGCCCGCCGGAAGTTAACGGAACTGTTACTTCGTCCGGCCGCCGCCGTGCTCCCGTCCGGAACCCGGGTCTATCTGGTCCCGGACGGCCCTCTCCAATCGCTCAATTTCGAAACTCTCGCCTCGCCTCAGCATCCAGACCGCTACTGGCTCGAAGATGCCACCGTCTCCCTGGTGCCTTCGCTGAGTTTGCTGCTCTCCGAACGGGCGCGCTCCACCGGTTCCCAGGCCCTCCTGGTGGGTGCTCCCGAGACCATGCCGGAGCCCTATCAGCCGCTTCCGTTTGCCGGGGAGGAGTTGGCCGCGGTCGCAGCAGCGTTGGTGCCGTTGCCCGTCAAACGGCTGGAAGGCCCCGCCTGTAGCCGGTCCGAGCTTCTCGACCAGCCGATTCCCAGTTTCCGTTATGCTCATTTTGCGGTGCATGCGGTGACTGACCCGGTCGACCCGCTGCACTCCGCCTTGTTGTTGACTCGTCGCGATAATGGCTCGGTCGTCTCTGCCTCGGAGATTCGCCACATGCCCTGGCGCGCCGAGTTGGTTACCCTCTCGGCGTGCCACAGCGCTGGAGCCCGCAACTACAGCGGAGAGGGCTTGGTCGGCTTGACGTGGGCTTTCCTGGAAGCGGGCGCGCACAATGTCATCGCCGGGCTTTGGGACGTCAACGACCGGAGCACCTCCCGCCTGATGAGCGACTTCTACCGGCGACTGGCGGCCGGCCGGCCTCCCCCGGAAGCGCTCCGGGAGGCCAAACTGGAGCTGTTGCGTTCCGCCGGGCCGTACGCCAAGCCCTACTACTGGGCTCCGTTCGTATTCTTCACGGCCGCCCGATAAACTAGCGGAACGTTTTTGCCGTCCGTTCGTATAACTAGTCAATGCGACGTGCCATCGTTCTTCTTCCGTTCTATCTCGCGCTCGCTGCGGCGATTGTCACGCCAACTGACCCAGTGAGTCGCTCGCCGGGGAAACTCAGCCCGCTGGTCGAGGAAAAGAAAGTTCCCCGGCCGTGCCCCAGTCGACCAGCTTAGTTCCGCGCCACCTCGCTATAATTTAAGAGTGCGTTACTTCCTCCTTTTCGTAGCCCTCGCGGCTGGCTCGTTTCTGTCTTCGTGCGCGAAAGCGCCGCAGACGAAGGAGTCGGTCAAACAAGCGATTGTCGACTATCTCGGGAAACGAGACGACATGATCGCCGCCTCAATGGAGGTGGAAGTGGTAAGCGTCAATTTTCACGACAAAGAGGCTGAAGCCATCGCCAGCATTGGCCCGAAAGGTGCCCCGGCCAGCGGCATCAAGATTGCTTACACCTTAGAAGCCGAAGGCACCAAGTGGGTCGTCAAGAAGAAGCCGGGCGCGGCGCCGGCGGTCGGTGATGGAGCTCCGCACAGCGCTCCCTCCCCCGACGCGGGAAGTCTGCCCTCCGGCCACCCCCCCATTCCCGCAAAGCCGTGAACCCCACCGTCGCCGTTCTCGGAGGTGGCCCGGCCGGCTCGATGGCCGCGGAACGATTGGCCCACGCGGGCGTGCGGACCCTCCTCATCGATGAGAAAATGGCGTGGGAGAAGCCCTGCGGCGGCGGGGTAACCTTCAAAGCCTACAGTCAGTATCCGTTTCTCACCGCAGCGCGCAGCCACCCGGTTTCGACCACTTGGCTCCATGCCGATTCGACCGTGTCCGCCCGGCTCGCCCTCGAAAAGCCGCTGCTGGTTTTCTCCCGTCGCGAACTCAATCAGCTTCTGCTGGACCGGGCCGCCGCCGCTGGGGCGGAACTCCTAACGACGCGGGTGACCGCCGTCGAACGGGAAGGGAAGTCCTGGTTCCTGACTACCCGTTCCGGCCCGCTGCAAGCCGACCACCTGATCATTGCCACGGGGGCGCGCAACCCCCTGCGCAACTTCGGCACGCCTTGGACGCCTTCTGACACGATGGTCGCCCTCGGCTATTACATCCCATCGGATCAGCCGCATATCGATATTCAGTTCTTCGCCGACCTGGAAGGCTACATTTGGCTTTTTCCTCGCTGCGGCCATCTTTCGGCCGGAATCTGCGGGAAAGGGATGACGGCGGCGGCCTTGCGCCAACGATTAGAAGACTATCTGGCGAAGCGCGGCATCTCCTATAAAGACGCCCAGTTTTACGCTCACATGCTGCCTGCCCTCGCTACCGACTCGTGGCCGAATAACCGCCTGGCTGGCCCTGGCTGGCTCGCCGTGGGCGATTCGGCCGGTCTCGTGGATCCGGTGACGGGGGAAGGGATTTACTACGCGATGCGGTCGGGGGAACTGGCTGGTCAGTTGCTGGCCGAGGGCCGGCCGGAGGCGTATGCGGCGCAGGTGGAGCTTGAGTTTGGGGCGGACCTGGCTTATGCCTCGACACTGGCTCGGCGGGTGTACCTGGGCCGGTTCTGCGGCGGCGCGAATACGACCCGGATGTTGCAATTTCTCCGCCGCAGCCCGCGCATTCAAGCCGTGATGCAAGAGCTTTTCGCCGGCACCATTAGCTATCGGGAACTCCGTGCGCGCATCCGCGGTAACTTCAAATCGACCATGGCGGAGATCGCCATTAACTCCTTTTTACGTCGTATCGTAACTTCTTAACTAACTTATGTCTACCACTCGTTCCGAGGCCCTGCTCGCCCGCGGGCAACACCTGATTCCGGGCGGCGTTAACTCTCCGGTCCGCGCTTTCCGCAGCGTCGGCGGCACCCCGCGGTTCATCGCGCGCGCCCAGGGCGCCCGCATGTTTGACGTCGATGACAATGAGTTCATCGACTACATCGGAAGCTGGGGACCGATGCTGATCGGCCATCGGCATCCCGCGATTTTGGCCGCGATTGAAAAGGCCTTGACGATCGGGACTTCGTTTGGGGCTCCGACCGAACTGGAGCTGGAACTGGCCGAGGAGATCATCGACGCGGTGCCGAGCATGGAGATGCTGCGCCTCGTGAACTCGGGGACCGAAGCGACGATGTCGGCGCTGCGCGTCGCCCGCGGCTTCACGGGCCGGGATTTGACGATCAAGTTCGAAGGCTGCTACCACGGCCACGTCGACAGCTTACTCGTGAAGGCGGGAAGCGGCATGGCGACGTTGGGTATCGCCGATACCCAAGGCGTGCCGAAGGGCTTTACGGATACGACGTTGGCGCTGCCGTATAACTCGGTGGAGGCGTTGGAACAGGCGTTCCGGGAACGGGGTGACTTGATTGCGGCCGTGATTGTGGAGCCTGTGGTTGGAAACATGGGTTGCGTCATTCCGACGCCCGAGTTTCTGGCCGCCATGGTGCAACTGACGCAAAAGCATGGGGCGCTGCTGATTTTCGACGAGGTCATGACGGGGTTTCGGCTGGCTCGCGGCGGGGCTCAGGAGCTGTTTGGGATCCGGCCAGACCTGTCGACGTTTGGGAAAGTGATCGGCGGCGGTTTGCCGATTGGCGCCTATGGCGGCCGGCGCGACGTGATGAGCAAAGTGGCTCCGGTTGGCCCGATTTATCAGGCCGGGACGCTGAGTGGGAACCCGTTGGCCGTCAGCGCGGGGCTGGGGATGTTGCGACATATCAAGAGCCATCCGGAGATCTACCCCTATCTCGAAAAGATCACGGCTCGCTTAGTGGAGGCACCGCCCCCGGGAGTGACAGTGAACCGGGTGGGGAGTATGTTCACAATGTTCTTTACCGAGACGCCGGTTGTCGACTACGAGACGGCGAAGACGTCGGACACGGCGCGTTTCGGGAAGTTCTTCCACCACTTACTCGGCGAGGGAGTCTATCTCGCACCGAGTCAGTTTGAGGCCGGCTTTGTTAGTGCGGCTCATACGGAAGAAGATATCGAGACGACCCGGGCCGCCATCAGTCGATTCTTCCAATAGACGGCGAGCGGAGCCACGGCCAGGATGGCGGCTTTAGATCGCTGAGAGGGGTTCTATCGGACTGTCGCCGTCCCGATAGCGGACTCGATCCCCGCCGATTCCGAGCCGCTTGACCGTACGAGCACGCCTTGTCGGTCGTGTCTACCATGACCACTCGCATGCCCTAGAGCGAACAAATTACTTTAACATCGCCGTCGGTCGAAACCTGATACAAGAACAAGACCCAGAACCAGTAGGGCCAGACGAGGAGCCACCGGCGAGGCAAAATGAACCAGCTCCAGATCAGGACCGGCGACAACAAGACGAGGAAGACTAGGCCGGCTAGCGTCCCACATAAAACAAGGCCCGGCGAGGGAGCCGGGCCTTTGTGAAAAACACAGAATGGAATGGGAGTCGTGGAACGAACGCATCATGCGCCGCCTCACAAACAAAGAGTGGCTCCCAGAGCGGAAATTCTCAGGCTAATGTGTTCAACGATAAAGGTCGCTGCGCTTCAAAGGCCGCGATGGCCGCGTCCTGCTTCAACACATAGCCAATTTCGTCTACCCCTTCGAGCAAACAATCCTTGGCAAAGGCGTCGATCGGGAACGACATTGACGGACCGCCCGGCCAACTCAAGGTCTGGGTCGGCAGGTCGATCGTCAGCTGCAGCGCCGGGTTCTCGACTAGCGCGGCAAACAACGCCGCGTGTACGTCCTTCGGCATCACGATCGGCAGCAGGCGGTTTTTCAGCGAATTTTGCTTAAAAATGTCAGCATAGCTCGTCGAAAGCACCGCTTGGAAACCGTACTGGGTCAAAGCCCAGGGGGCGTGTTCCCGGCTCGATCCGCAGCCGAAGTTGTCGCCCGCCAGCAGGATTTGCGACGCCTTTGCGGCTGGGGTGTTCAGGACGAAATCGGCCTTCGGCGATCCGTCGGCGTGGTAACGCCAATCGCAAAAAAGCTGGTCGCCGAGGCCGTCCTTCGAGATGGTCTTTAAGAACCGGGCCGGAATGATCTGGTCGGTGTCGATGTTATCGTTCGGCAGCACAGCCACCGTGGAATGGATCTGCATGCTTATAAGCTCCTCACGTCAGTCACCACGCCCATCACCGCACTCGCGGCCGCCGTTAGCGGGCTGGCCAGGAAGGTCCGGCCGCCCTTTCCCTGCCGGCCTTCGAAATTACGGTTCGAAGTGGAGACGCTATATTGGCCCGGCGACAGCTGGTCGCCGTTCATCGCGATACACATCGAACAACCGGCCTCGCGCCATTCGGCACCAGAATCCTTGAAGATCTTATCGAGACCTTCGGCCTCGGCCTGCCGCTTGATCTCCTGCGACCCCGGGACGACCAGCACCCGAACGTTGGCGTTTACCTTGCGCCCCTTCAAGACGCTGGCCGCCGCGCGGAGATCGGTCAGCCGCGAATTGGTGCAGGAACCGATGAAGACGACGTCGATCTTTTGTCCGGCGATCGCTTGGCCAGCTTCCAGGTTCATGTAGAGCAGCGCCTTGCGGAGCGACTCGCGTTCGAGCGGATCGGTAGAATCGGCCGGGTTGGGGACCGAAGCGGAGATCGCCATGCCCATGCCCGGGTTCGTTCCGAAAGTAATCATCGGTTCGAGGGCGTCGGCGTCGATGGTGGTCGTAAAGTCGTAAGTCGCGCCTTCGTCGGTCGGCAGTGTCTTCCAGTACGCGAGCGCTTTGTCCCACGCTTCGCCCTGGGGAGCGAACTTACGGCCCTTCACATACTCGTAGGTCTTTTCGTCCGGGGCGATGAGTCCGGCGCGGGCGCCGGCTTCAATGGCCATGTTACAAACGGTCATGCGCTCTTCCATCGAAAGGGCGCGGATGGCCGAACCGGTGAATTCAAACACGCAACCGGTGCCGCCGCCGATGCCGATTTTGGCGCAGAGGGCGAGGATGATGTCCTTGGCCGAGACGCCGGGCTTGAGCGTACCTTCGACCTTCACTTCAAACGTCTTCGAAGGACGCTGGAGCAGGCACTGCGTGGCGAGGACCATTTCCACTTCGCTCGTGCCGATGCCAAAGGCGAGGGCGCCGAAGGCTCCGTGGGTGGCGGTGTGGCTATCGCCGCAGACGACGGTCATGCCGGGTTGGGTTAGGCCCTGTTCCGGTCCGATGACGTGGACGATGCCCTGATTGATGTTTTGAAAGCCGAAGTAGGGGATGCCGAACTCGGTGGCGTTCGTTTCGAGCTGGGCGACCTGGGTGGCGGCGATCTGGTCAATGATCGGCAAATGGCGCGGGGTCGTCGGGGTGGAATGGTCGACGGTGGCGAAGGTGAGGTCGGGGCGCCGGACCTTCACGCCGCGGGCGCGGAGGCCAGAGAAGGCTTGGGGTGAGGTGACCTCATGAACGAGATGAAGGTCGATAAAGAGCACCGCGGGGGCGCCCTCTTTCTCGGCCACCATGTGGCTATCCCAAACTTTCTCAATGATGGTACGCGGCTTATTGGATGGCATTGGCTACAGCTTCTCCTACTTCGGTGGTGGTGGCGGGTACGCCCTTGGGCTTCAAGTCGGCCGTGGTGCGGCCGGAATCGAGCACCGCTTCAATGGCCGCATTTACGGCGGCCGCTTCGTTCATCAGACCAAACGAATATTCGAACATGGCACCGACCGAGCCGATGGCACCGAGCGGGTTGGCTTTGTTCTGGCCGGCGATATCGGGGGCGGAGCCGTGGACGGGTTCGTACAGGCCGACCCAGGCGCCGGAAGGGCGCTGGTCGCCAATGGAGGCGGAAGGCAGCATTCCGATCGAACCGGCCAGGACGGCGCCTTCATCGCTGAGAATGTCGCCGAACATGTTCTCCATGACGAGGACGTCGAAGCGACGAGGGTTAAGCACAAGCTGCATGGCCGCGTTGTCGACGAGGATGTGTTCGAGTTCGACGTCGGGGAATTCGGGCGCGATCTCATTGACGACCCGCCGCCAAAGTTGCGAGGTTTCGAGCACGTTGGACTTGTCGACGCTGGCCAGCTTTTTCCGCCGTTTGCGCGCCAGACCAAAGGCCATGCGGGTGATCCGCGCGATTTCGGCGCGGGTGTAGGTCATGGTGTTCGTGCCGCGTTCGGTGTCGCCGGAGCCTTCGATGCCGCGGGGAGTGCCGTAGTAGATGCCGCCGTTGAGTTCGCGGACGATGATCATGTCCGTGCCCTCGACGAGGTGGTTTTTGAGCGGGCTGCTCTCGATCAGAGCCGGGTACGCTTTCACGGGGCGGAGGTTGGCGTAGACGCCGAGGACCTTGCGGATGCCGAGGAGGCCCTTTTCCGGCCGCAGTTCGGGCGGCGCATTGTCAAACTCCGGGAGGCCCACCGCGCCCATCAGGGTCGCGTCGGCTTCGACGGCCAGGCGCGCCGTTTCGTCCGGGAATGGCGTCCCCGTTTTGTGAATGGCGATGCCGCCGAGGAGCCCTTCGGTGAGTCGCAGCGCATGGCCGAACTTAGTCGCTACGGTTTCCAGAACACGGACGGCTTCCCGAGTTACCTCGACCCCGATGCCGTCGCCGGGGAGAATCAATACGTTCAGTTGCATGTTTGTTTAGGCCGATACCGGCGAGCGCTTGGCGACTACTTCTTTGCACAGCGCGATGATTTGATCGTTACGAACACCTTTGACGCGGTCGGCCAGAGCGGTGAAGCCCTGATAAATTGCGTCGATTTCTTCCTTCGTGACATCGAGAAAGCCGAGTTCGAGGCAGCGGGAGGCCATGGCGTGGCGTCCGGAGTGTTTGCCGAGCACGAGCCGGCCTTCGGGTACGCCGACGGTTTTCGGATCGATGATTTCGTAAGTTGACTTATTCTTTAAATAGCCGTCCTGGTGAATTCCGGCTTCATGGGCGAAGGCGTTATCTCCGACGATAGCCTTATTCGGCTGGGGGCCGAATGTAATCATCGAAGTTAGTAACTGGCTGGCGCTGAATAAGTGCTCGGTGTTGATCCGGGTTTCGTAGGGCAAGACGGATTGGCGCGTCTTGAAGATCATGACGATCTCTTCAAGCGAGCAGTTGCCGGCCCGTTCGCCGATGCCGTTGATGGTGCATTCGATTTGCCGGGCGCCGGCTTCGACGGCGGCCAGGGAGTTGGCGACGGCCAGGCCGAGATCGTCATGGCAGTGCACCGAGACGATGGCTTTATCGCCGATCGCCTTGACGACGCGGCCGATGAAGGCGGCGTACTCGTTGGGAATCGAAAAGCCGACGGTGTCGGGAAGGTTGACCGTGGAAGCGCCGGCGGCGACTACGGCACGGGAAACCTGTTCCAGATAGTCGGGGTCGGTGCGGCTGGCGTCTTCGGCGGAGAACTCGACGTCGTCAGTATAGGTGCGGGCGAGTTCGACGGCTTTGACGGCCTCTTCGAGCACTTGCTCGCGCGACTTCCGGAGCTTGTACTGTAAGTGAATGTCGCTGGTGGCGATGAAGGTATGGATGCGCGCGCGCTTGGCGTGTTTGAGCGCCTCGCCGGCGCGTTCGACATCGAGCCGCGTGGATCGGGCGAGGGCCGCAACGATCAAGTCGCGATCGCCAAACTCCCGGCTGATGGCGTCGACGGCTTCGAAATCGCCGTGACTGGCGATGGGGAAGCCGGCTTCCATAATATCGACGCCAAGCTCGACGAGCTTAGCCGCCATTTTCATTTTCTCGGGCACTGTCATCGAACAGCCCGGAGACTGCTCCCCGTCCCGCAGGGTGGTATCGAAGATATGAATGCGCTGATTCATTGGTAAATGACCTCAGTCAATGATCGATTCTTGCATTCGTAGCACAATTTAGCAAATTTATTCTGTTCGCACATGCGATAAGCGTTGGTAATGGGATACGATGGTAGTCCTCCGATGGAATTGTACTCTCTGCGCGTTTTTCAGACCGTAGCCACCGAGAAGAGCTTCTCGCGGGCTGCTGAAAAGATTCTTCGTACTCAGCCGGCTGTTTCGCTGGCGATTCAGCGTTTGGAGCATGAACTGGGCGAGAAGTTAATCGATCGCTCCGGGAAGGAACTTTTGCTGACCGATGCGGGGAAGATCGTTTTCGATTTTGCCCGTCGATTTGACCATTTGGCGCTGGAGATGAACACGGCGCTGGCGGAGATGCGAGATAACTCGGCTGGGGTGCTGATTGTAGGCGCGAACGAATCGACGAGCCTGTACCTGCTGCACCATATTGTGAAATATCGGCGCCTTTATCCGCGGGTGAAGGTGAAAGTTCGCCGGAGCCTTTCGAGCAAGATTCCGAGTCAGTTGATTGATGGGGAGTTGGAGCTGGGGGTGATCTCTTTTGACCCGCAGGACGATCGTCTGCATGCGGAGGTGATTTTCACGGATCATTTGGCGTTTGTGGTGAGTCCGGAGCACCGGTTGGCGGATCGGGAAAGCGTGTCTATCACGGAGTTGGGGAGTGAGACGTTTATTGCGCATAATGTTTTGTCGCCTTACCGGGAAGTGGTTTTGCGGGAGTTTCAGCGGCACCGGGTGTCGCTGAATATGGACGTGGAGATGCCGACGGTGGAGACGATTCGGCAGATGGTACAGCGCAACGAGGGGGTGGCCTTTTTGCCCAAGATGTGTGTGCAGGCCGAGATTGAACGCGGGCAACTACGGGAGATTCGGGTGGAGGAGTTGCGGGTGGATCGGCAGGTTCACCTTGTGTATCCGGCGCGTAGGGCGCTGTCGCATGCGGCCAAAGCGTTTTTGGATGTGGTTAAGGGCCGTACGAATAGCGGAGAAGTTTCCTAGGGTAGGCCCACTAGTCGGCGTGGGACTCATGCGGAAGGTACTGATCGGGGCCGGTCGGTGGTTGGACCGTCGGCGTCAGGTGGCGCGAGGTCGCCAGGGATTAGCGGCGCATCTGCAACTGGCCGAGCAGGGCGAAGACTGGGCGCAGCGATTCATTCAGGAGATGGGGTGGACGGTGGTGGCGCGGAATTATCGCCGGAAGGGGGGGCGGGGAGAGATCGACTTGGTGGCGGTGGAGGGGGAGACGCTCGTGTTTGTGGAGGTGAAGACGCGTTCGAGTTCGCAGACGAGCGACCCAGAGCGAGCGGTGGACCGAGCCAAGGAGAAGCTACTGGGCCGGACGGCCGAGGAGTATATCCGGATTGCATCGGTATCGGGGATGTCGGTTCGTTTTGACGTGATTAGTCTGGTGTTGGGCGAACAGACTAAGGTGGAGTATTTTCGCGATGCATTTTATCCGGTTCGCGTGGTTCCGACCGGGGGATAGACCGCCCCGCGCTGACGGGAATTTAACGATTTATGCTTGGATAGAGTTGAACGCGCCGGAAACAGGCATTGTAAGGAGGCAGGCCTTTGAGGATCGCGGCAACATCCTCGTTGTAGGCGATTAGGTCCTTCCTGATGCGCGGCCATCTTAAAGTTGCCATCATTCCGCACGGTGAAGCCGCGTGGCAAAGAGCGGGAGTGCTGGCGATGCGGAAGCTGGGTTGATGGTCAATTTTTGGTGAGTCGGGTGGGTAAGTTCTGGTGAGCGCGGAAGGATAGAAGGGCTAGTTCGGGCTGGGCACGCCGATTTTCGTGGCGCTATGACGATCTAAGACGGTGAAGAGTTCGCTTTTCGAGACCGGTTTCGATAAGAAATCATTCATGCCCGCAGCGGTGCAGTCGGCCCAGACCTCAGAGGATGGGTTGGCGGTACAGGCGAT
>JBBRIO010000072.1:0-14055 GCA_038220855.1 Bryobacterales bacterium
AAACAATCGCCCCGTTCGGTCGTCGCCATGGGCGGCCGTTACGCGGTTAAGGATAACCGCGAAATCCCTGACACCTGCGAAGTGCTCTGGGATTTCGGCGACATGATGATGGTTTTCGTGCAGTACAACGCCAACGCCGCCCCGGCCATCGCCGCCCGCGGCGCGGAGATGGAGATCCGGGGCACCAAGGGCACCATGTACATCTACGCCAATAAATGGGAGGTCGTCCCCGAGCGCTACACCGAAACTCTGTTCGGGCAGCGTAACCCGGTTGACCGCGACTCGGAACGCGCTTACAGCCCGTCGAAGAAGGCCACCCTCCAGGCTCGCTCGATGGAAGGGTCCAACTCCACCCCGCCCCACGTCCGTAACTTCCTCGACGCCGTCAAGGCCCGCAAGGCCCCCAGTTGCCCCATCGAAGAAGGGCACCTCTCGACAGCAAATACCATCCTCGGCCACATCTCGCTGCGCACCCGGGCCCTGCTCGATTGGGACGGCAAAGCCGAACGGTTCACCAACAACGACGCGGCCAACAAACTCCTCGGTTACAAATATCGGGCTCCCTACAAGCTAGGGTAAGCCCTTTCGGTCCCAAGTCGACGCCAGCACCGAACCGGGCGCGCCAGCAAGCGGACCGTAAACATGGCCAGCCTTAAGCTAAGCCCCAAGGCAACTGCCGCATCAGCGGAAACGGCCTCACCGGCAACCCCCGAACCGTCAACTCTGCCTCCCGTCCGCCCCTTACCCGTAACTCATAGTAGTCCCGCGCCTCCCCCTCCTCCTGCGTACTGAAGAAAAGCACCCCGCCGGTCCACCGGATCTCCTCAAGCGCTAACGGCCGGCCAATCTCGGCCTCCACACCCGTGATGTTGCCCTCCCGGTCGGTTCGCACTACCCCGGAACGCAGGTATCCGCTCAGGCTCCCGCGATCTCGAATCTCCAGTTCAGTAAATCGCCGGCCATGGTAATCCGCACACCATAGGCCGGCCACGCGGCCTTCGGTCCGTCCGCTCGCCCACAGCAACCATGCTCGTCGCCCTAGTGCCATGCCTTGCAGCTTGCACGCTGCGCTCCATCCTGTAACTGTATGATTCGGCGAGACCGCGCGAGGCTTCCACCGTGCCCGAAAACCACACTGT
This sequence comes from Bryobacterales bacterium, assembly GCA_038220855.1. Classification (GTDB taxonomy): domain Bacteria; phylum Acidobacteriota; class Terriglobia; order Bryobacterales; family Bryobacteraceae. The sequence goes on from JBBRIO010000072.1 coordinate 1,140, forward strand.
CGCCCTAGCCGCCCCCTACCCGCCGATCGCCCGCTTCCGTTCCAAGGGCACGTCGCACTGGCAACAGTCGCTACAGCGCAGACATTTCTGGCAACGGTGCAGTTCGCAAGCGTCTTTCGTACACCACGAACAGAGTTCTCGCGACGGCTCTGCGCAAATACTACAACGGAAGGTCAACGTTACTGGATTCAAGGCTTCTCCTGCTTCGACGGCAGCGTGCGCTTCTGGATTGCAGGAGGCTGCTTGCTCAGTATCCCGCGGCAGCGCTGGGCTTCCGCGTCGGCGATTTGAAACTCAGCTTCCCGCACCGCCGCCAAGTCTTTCAAATATTGCTCCAGGAACTCCCGATTCGCCGCGTTCTCATTGGCGATTCCCGACAGCAGGTCGCCGATTGCCGGGTTCTGATAGCGCCGAACCCCCGTCGCCAGAGAACCCAACATCTGCTCCATCGTCTGGAGCCGAAAGTACGTATCCATGGCGTAGGTGACTCGATTCGGATCTTTCGAAAGCCGATCGGCGGATACCTGTAAATACTGAAGCGCCCGCCGGGTGCTCTGCAATTGCTGTACGTAGGCCGCGGGTGCGCCCGCTTCTTGCCAGGCTTGGGGATTCAATTGCGCCAATATCGGGTCAAGACGGTTGGCGTTCGAAACCATTGCCGTCAACTGCTTTCGCGTCTCCCACTCCGGCGGCAAACCAGCCGACGAAGTCTGCCCCCAAACCAAAGCCACTCCCAGAGTGAATAGCAACACTAGTCGAACCACGCCAGTCATCCTCACGCCTCTAGTCTACAGTGGGGGAGGCGGCGGCGGGGGAGGGGGAGGAGGCGGAGTCGCTTCCGTATCGGCCGGACGGCCACCACCACCACCAGGGATACTCGTCGGCGAGTTACCACCACGGGGCATCCGCATCATGACGTTGTAGTAGGCGTCCGTCGCTGCCTGCAAGGTCCGCTTCAGCGCACCGCCTTTATCAAATTGCTTCTGGGCGAGCGGTTGGTTCTTATAAACCCGGACGTATTCCCCGGCATTCAAAAGCTTCGGATCGCTCGGCGGCAACAGCGCATGACGTACGGCCACTTGCCCTTCGTCCACCGTCACCAGAGTCGTGGCGTCCTCGTCTTCAATCTGCACATCGAACACCGTGCCCCGCACCGAAATCACTGCCGTCGGAGTCGTTACTCGATTAGGATTCGGCTGCCCGCCGAATTTCTGAATATGGACCTTCACCCGGCCCAGGTAAAGGTCAAGCAAGTCTTTCCAGCCGCCGGCGTTGTTCCGGAAGATCACCCGCGAATTCGGATAAACTTCAAACGTACTGCCGTCGCTCACCTGGAAAACCGCAAAGCCGTCGGCACCCGTCACGATCGCTTGGCGCAGGTTCACCCAATCGCCCACTTTCAGCGCCCATGGATTGTTGTCCTTGAGCACGGAAACCTGCCCGCTCATCTGCAACGTCTTCGCAGATCGCTCCTGTTCCCCGGGGAACAGCGATGGATCCTGCGCAAACACAACAACTGCGCTCAAAGCCGAAGCTAGAGTGAACCGAAACATCAGTTGTAGGATAGTGTGCGACATGCGAACGTTGCGCCTGAAAAGCTAAAGCGACTCCTAAAGTGTATCACCAACCGGACGAACTCCCGGTTAGCACGCAAATTGCAATGCAACTGGAGTGCCCTTGGCCAACGTCTATGAAAATACGTTGTAGGTCAATAGGTTTGGTTCAATTCGGCCGATAGATATGGGTAAAATAGACCCAGGTATTGGGTCAGTCGGCAACAGATTCGCTCCCCCCATGCGTTCCTCTCTGATTCTCGCCCTCGCGTTACTGGCCTCTGCCAGCTACGTCCCTGCGCAATGGCGCCGGCTTGGCAACGCCGCACTGGATCTACAACTCTCCGGTTTGGCCACCGGTCCCATGGATCGGGTTCAGTTTCGCTCCGGAGATCTCCGGCTCTTCGCCCGCGCTGGAGCCGGTCAATGGTACTCGACGGCCGACTTCGAAACCTGGGCCCTCGAACGTTCCGATCCGCCTGCGACGGTTCCCCCCCCCCCGATCCCTGACCGCCTCCCGGAACCGGACGCCATCCTCCGGGCCACTTCCGCCCGCGGAGTCGTCTACGCTGCCGCCCAACACGTTTGGCGTTCCGAAGACGGTGGCCGTACCTGGGCTAATCTGACGCAGTGGAAACAGAGCTCTCTCCTGGGCGCTCCCGTTGCCGATCTGGCCGTTTCGCCGAACGATTCGAATGAAATTGCCGTCGCCGCCGGTACCGGTGTCTGGCGCTCGGCCGATGGCGGTCGCACCTGGTCCAGTTGCAATGCCGCCTTGCCCCATCTCCCTGTCCGGCGTATTCTCTCCTTGCCCCGAGGCGGCCAAGGCGCCAGGATCAGCTTCCTCTCCGCCCAACCTGGCGCCGCCGCCGCCTTCGAATGGCAGCCCGGAGAACGCACGGCCTGGCGCCCCTCCGCCATTCCAGCTCCCAATGCGGCCCTGCTCGCCGCCGGCCGCCGCTTCAACACCGTCGTCACCGTCATTCAGACGCAGGGCGATTGGGTATACGCCGGTGCCGCGGACGGTCGCGTCTGGATCTCCATGAACCGGGGGAGCGATTGGACCATGCCGGCATTCAATCCTGGCTCCGCCGTTGAAGCCATCACGATCGACGAGCGCGATCCGCGCCGCGCCCTCGCCGTCCTCAGTCGCCGCGCTGCTGACCAAGCCTCCGCCGGACCTACGGTTCTCCGCACCATGAACGGTGGCCTCTACTGGGACGACATTACCGCCAATCTCCCTGAAGTATCCGCGTTCGGCGTCACCGCCGATTTCGCCGCGAATGCCGTTTACGTCGCCACTCTCGGCGGGCTCTACCAGGCCGACCTTCTGGCTCCCTCCTGGGTCCGACTAACAGGGCGCGGGCTGCCGGATTCGCCGGTGCTCGATGTCCGCCTCGATCCCGGCGGCAACCAACTCTATCTCGCTGTGTACGGCTTCGGCCTCTACACTTCGATTGCGCCCCATCGCAGTCGAGACCTCCGCGTCGTCCATGCCGCTGATTATGCCGTGCGCCCGGCCGCTCCCGGGGCGCTCTTGAGCATCCTCGGCGCTCGCGTCTCTGAAGTTCGTGCGGGCAATCGCATGGCCGCCGTACTGCCTTCGAGCGCCACCGAAACCCATATTCAACTGCCGTACGATCTCACCGGCACCGGCGTCGCCCTCTCCTTCCTCGCCGCCAATCAGCGCGTCTCCCTCGGCCTGCCTCTCCAGCCCTCCTCGCCGGCCATCTTCGTCGACCCGGACGGCTCCCCGCTCGCGCTCGACGGGGAAACCGGCGTTCTGCTCGACTCCCAAAATCCCGCTCGCGCCGGATCCTCCGTTCAGGTCCTGCTGAGTGGGCTCGGGCGCGTCGCCCCCGATTGGCCCGCCGGCCAACCCGCCCCCCTCGAAAACCAGCCGCGGGTCGTTGCCGAAGTCAAAGCATTTCTCGATGGTGCCCCCCTCGAAGTGCTCCGCGCTACACTCGCCCCCGGTTACATCGGCTTCTACCTCGTCGAATTTCGTCTTCCCGCCCTCGTCAATCGCGGACCGGCGGAATTTGTCGTCGAAGCCGGCAACGTTTTGAGCAACCGAGTGCGTCTACTCCTCGAGCCGTAAGGAATCTCTCATGCGCTACCTTCTCTTTCTCGTCCCCCTGCTCCTCCTCAGCCAAACCCCTGCGGAGAAGAAAACACCAAAGCTGGCTCCCTACTACCCCACGCCGGAACTAATCGTCGAAAAGATGCTCCAACTCGGCAATGTGAAGAAGGGGGAGAAGGTGTTTGATCTCGGCAGCGGTGACGGTCGAATCGTCATTATCGCCGCTGAAAAATTCGGTGCCAACGCCGTCGGCGTCGAGTTCGATAAAGATCTTTATCAGCAGAGCTCCGATCGCATCAAGCGCCTTGGCCTCGCCGATCGCGCCAAAATCATCCATGGCGACTTACTCGAACAGGACTATAGCTCCGCCGATGTCATCACGGTCTACCTGCTCCCCGTTTCAAATGAAAAAGTGCGTCCGTTGCTCGAAAAACAGTTGAAGAAAGGGGCGCGCATCGTCGCTCATGATTTCACCGTGGGCGGCTGGACACCCGAAAAAGAGGTCTCGATCGACGACGACGGCGAAGGCCGAAGCCACACGTTATACTTGTATCGCCGTCCCTAAGCGGGCGGATTCCTCCCCGTGGCCTCTCCCCCTGTTGAAAAGCCCTTTGCGGCCGAACCCGTCTCCATCGCCCTTAACTGGCGTCGCAGCTTGGCTGTGTTTCGGGCTGTCCTTGGCTTCCTCTGCCTCGGCCTATCCGTCGCGGCCACAAATTCCAACACGCGAAACTTCGCTATCCTCTGGGCCGCATTCACTATATATGCCCTGGCGGCGATCTACTGGCGCACTTTAGACCGGAACTACCCGCTCTTCAGCCTGCTCGTCGATGCCGTTTTCCTGCTCATCTGCGCCGGCCTCCCGCTCGAATACTCCGCCGGAATTACGTCGCTCTTCTACCTCTACGTCCTGCTCGCCGCCGCCCTGCTCCACACCACCCGCGAAGTCATTATTGTCATCGCGGTCACCCTCGCCTTCTTCTTTATCGCCCGACCGACGGAAATTGTCGTTCTCTCGCCGTCTTTGCTTCTGTCTGGGATGGCCGTCATCATCATGGCCCTGCAGAAAAAAGCGCTGCAGGATCGCCTTTCCGCCGCCGCCAAACAGTCGATCATGTTCCGCTCGGAAGCCGAACAAGCCCGTGAAGCGGAACGCCAACGCATCGCCGCCGATTTCCACGATGGGCCCCTCCAAAGCTTCGTCGGCCTGCAAATGCGCCTCGAAGTGGTTCGCAAAATCCTCGAACGCGATCCCAAACTGGCCATGGAAGAAATCCTTCAACTCCAGGAACTCACCCGCATGCAGTCCGCCGAACTGCGCGCCTTCGTCCGGGGCATGCGTCCGGTCGAAATCGACGGAGCCGGCCTCGTCCCCTCCCTGCGCAAACTCGTCGAAGGCTTCGGCAAGGAAAGCGGCATCTCCGCCAGTTTCGTCGGTGGGAATACCCGCGCTACCCCGGATTCCCAAACCTCACTCGAAATTCTCCAGGTCGTCCGGGAAGCTCTCCACAACGTCCAGAAGCACTCGAAAGCCTCTCGGGTCACGGTCGGCGTCGGTCGAGAAGACAACATGTTCGAGCTCTCGATTGAGGACGACGGCACGGGCTTTCCGTTTAGTGGAGCCTACACCCTCGACGAACTCGATCTGCTCCGCCTCGGGCCCATCTCCATCCGCCGCCGCGTCCGCATCCTGGGCGGCGAAATGATGCTCGATTCCCAACCCGGCAAAGGCGCCTCGATTAAAGTTCGTATCCCGCTATGAGGCTCGGCCTTTTGCTCCTAACGCTCTTGTTGCTCTTTTTACTCCTGGCTGGCTGCGGTCGCTACGCCGATTTCACCCTCCCGCCCCCCGCCGGACCAGCGCGGCTCGTTACTTGGGAGTGGCAAGACCACGGCGCTCCCGTCCTCCCCCTCGGTCCCCCGGGAGCCTTCGACGCCGTCGATACCCTAAACCCGTCCATCGTCTCCCTCCAAGGCCGGCTCTGGAACTTCTATTCGGGCTGGGATGGCCGTCAATGGCGCACCGGCCTCGCCCAAAGCGATAACGGAATCGACTGGACTCGTACCCCGAAACCCATCCTCGCACCCCAGTCCGAACGCGGGGAAGGGAACTACATCGCCGCCAACGGCACCACGCTATATCAAAACAGCCGTTTCCTCCACTGGTATCAGGCCGGCAACCCGCCTCAAATCGCCCTTGCCACCAGTCCTGACGGCGTTCAATGGACTAAGCATGGTCCCGTCCTCCCCGTCGGCCCCCGGGGCGCTTGGGACGAACGCGGCGTTGCCGACCCCTATCTAATCGCCGCCGATGGGAAACTTTACCTCTACTTTCTGGGCCAGGACCGGGCCCGCCGCCAACGCCTCGGCCTCGCCGTCTCCTCCGACGGCGGCTTCTCATTCACCAAACTTCGCTCTAACCCGGTCCTCGAACTCGGCAACCCCGGCAACTTCGACGAACTCGGCCTGGGTGAACCCGCTCTCTGGACCTCCCATGGCCGCTGGTGGCTCCTCTACACCGGCCGGGACCGCCAGGAACGTCGTAAAATCGGGCTCGCCTCCTCCGCGGACGGCGTCCACTGGCAACGAACCAGCGAGCGAGCCCTCATCGCCGGTTCCGCCCGCTGGAACGCCGCCGTCGTCTGCGATCCCGAACTACTCCTCCAGCCCGATGGCTCCCTTCGCATCTGGTACGGCGGCGGCGACGCCCCCCAACCCGCTGAAAACCTCCACGGCCAAATCGGCACCGGCCGCCTCATCCCTCGTTAGGCCGCCAGCCGGACCGGAAACATCTCCAGCCGCTTCCCGCTCGAACTCACCTCGAACCGAATCGTCGAATCCGGCGGCACCGCTCCTTCTGCCACTAACGCCGCCAACGGCTGCATCACGAACCGATGCATCGTCCGCTTCAGCTCCCGCGCCCCATACTCGACACTCGTTCCGTGCTTGAGCAGAAATTGGCGACTCCGCTTCGGCACCTCAACGGTAAAGCTCCTTTCCCCCAACCGTCGATCCAAATGCTCCTGCAAGCTCTTCACCTGAATCTCCAAAATCCGCTCCAGCGCCGCCGCGTTCAATGCCTGGTAAGTCAGCATCAAATCAATCCGGTTCACAAACTCGGGCGCGAACTTCCTCTTCACCGCGGCCACCGCCACCGCCTCCAACCGCTTTATCTCGCTCTTCCCGTCATCGATACACCGCACTTTACCCGCCTCGAAGCCAAACTCCGGGCGCAGCTCCCGCGCCATCTCGCGCGCCCCTAAATTACTCGTCAGGAAAATCAACGAACGCTCAAAGCTGACCGTCGAGTTGTCCCCTAACCGCAGGCTGCCCTTATCCAACACCCCTAACAACAGCCGCTGCAAGGAACCGGCCGCCTTCTCAATCTCGTCAAACAAGACGATCGAAATGTTGTTCCGTTCACTCATCACCGCGTTCAGTTTCACCTGAGTAAACGCCGGCTGCGTCTCCCGATGGCCCAAATATCCCGGCGGTGCTCCAATCAGCTTCGCCACTTCGTGCTCCATCTGATATTCGCCGCAGTCCACCCGCAGCAAGTTTTTGGCGCTGCCGTGCAACACCTCGGCCAAAGCTTCCACCGTTCGCGTCTTCCCCGTCCCCGTCGGACCCAGCAGCAAAAAGATGCCGATCGGGCGACCCTCGGGCGACAGTCCCGCCTGGTACATCTGCACGTATGGAATGATCGCGTCCAAGCTCTCCGGCTGACCGACAACGCGTTCAGCGAGCTGTGCCGCCATCTGGGCGGCACGCGGATTCAGAGCCGTTTTTTTGTTTCGGGCTGGCAGTAAGATCTTCACGCTCGGAGTATAGCCCCCGCCCACCTAATAATCGGCTCCGGATACCCCCCAAACACGGCACTTTGCAAAACAAAGTGAAAACTTTATTTCCTGAAGAATGAAAGAGTTGCCGCCGAAATACGCTCACTTGCGTGCCCATCGCCATATGGGTTGTGAACGACCGCCATCGATTCCCTCATTTTTGCCGAATTGAGCACCAAATTCGCCTCGGCGACAATCTTCTCCCGGTCCGTCCCCACCAGTTTCACGGTCCCCGCGGCCACCGCCTCCGGCCTCTCCGTCTTCTCCCGCAGCACCAAAATCGGTTTCCCCAACGACGGTCCTTCCTCCTGCACGCCTCCGGAATCGGTAATCAGCAAATACGCCCGACGCATTAAATCGATGAACGGAACGTAATCTAGAGGGGCGATCAAATGAACATTCGCGCGGCCCGAAAGGATCCGATTCACCGTTTCCATCACATTCGGGTTCGGATGCACCGGATATACGATTTCTACGTCCGGCCGCTCCGCGATGTCCCCGAGCGCTTGGCAAATCCGCTCGAACCCGGCTCCAAAACTCTCCCGCCGGTGCGCCGTCACCAAAATCAACTTCTTCGCCGGATCCAGATGGCTCCAGTCGACGCCGGATTGCAACCGGCCCTCCTCCAAACCCGCCTTGACGTGTAGAACCGCGTCAATCCCCGTATTGCCGGTCACCCAAATCCGTTCGTTGGCTACCCCTTCTTTCCGCAAATTCTCCGCCGCCCACGACGTCGCCGCGAAATGCAGATCCGCCATTCGCCCCGTCAAAACCCGGTTCAACTCCTCCGGGAAGGGCTGCGTCAGGTCGCCCGTCCGCAATCCAGCCTCAATGTGGCCTACCGGCACCCGCGCATAAAAGGCAGCCAACGCCCCGCAAAAAGTGGTCGTGGTGTCGCCCTGCACCATCGCCACCTCCGGTTTCCAGCCATCCACGCCCAGCAACACGGGCTCCAACGCCGCCATCATGCGGGACGTCGACTGGAACAACGTCTGCCCGGGTAGCATCAAGTTCAAGTCGTAATCCGGCGTAACGCCGAACGCCCCCAACACCTGATCCAACATCGAACGATGCTGCGCCGTCACACACACACGGACATCAAACCGCTCCGGCTGACTCCGCAGATGCAACACGACCGGACAGAGCTTAATCGCCTCCGGACGGGTCCCGAACTGAAAAAGCACACGAACCGGCATCGCTCGAACGGTCTACTTGTGCCGGTAGGTAATCCGACCCTTGGTCAAATCATACGGGGACATCTCGAGCGTCACCCGGTCTCCGGCTAAGACGCGGATCCGGTTCCTCCGCAATTTGCCCGCTAAATGGGCCAAAATCGTCTTTTCCTGGTCCAATTGGACGCTAAACAAACCGCTCGGGAATTTCTCAACCACGGTACCCGTAACTTCAATACTGTCTTCTTTACTCATTCGCCTCTCAACTCTTCAGTATAGACTCAAATTCTCGCCGCCGTGGACGATAAGTCTTTCGTCCGCCATGATTTCAATTAAGGATGCCGTCGACCAACTCGCCCATCGGGAGAAACTCCAGCAACTCCAAGAGCGCCTGCAGGCTCAGGAGGAAATGACTCTGGATGCCGTTGCCGCCTATCGCCAGGCGGTCGAGCAAACCCAGTTGCATCTCTTTTCGCTGTTCCCCCGCGCCGGTCAGGCGCAACAGCCCGCCCTCCGCCATATCCTCCAGAAACTCGATTCCTCTCCGCCTGCTCTGGCCGCCACCGTCAACCCCTGGTCGGCCGCCCTCCGGGCTTTTGCTCAGGATGCCGAAACCTCTCGCGCCCACGACCTCGCCATGGTCCGCGAACTTCTCGCCATTCTCGCTCGCGCCGCCGAAGATTCCATCGGCCAAGCTCATGCCTCCACCGCCGGCTTCGAAAAGCTGAGCCAAAATCTCGAACAACTCTCCGCCGCTCCCAATCTCGAAACCCTCCGCGAAGGCCTCTCGCATCACATGGGCGACCTTCGGGCTTACGTCCTCCAGATCGTCGCCGACCACGAGCGTTCCACCTCCCTTCTCACCACGGAAATGGCAAGTTATGAAGGACGCGTCGCCGAACTCGAAGCGCTAGCCGCCACCGATCCGCTCACGGGCATCGCCAATCGTCGCGCGTTTGAAGCCGCGCTTGCCGCCGCGGTCGCCTCCGACGTAAATCTTTCACTCCTTATGTTTGACCTGGATGGCTTCAAAGGCATCAACGATCGCCTCGGTCACGAGGCCGGGGATCAAGTCCTTTGTCATTTTGCCCGCGCCCTTCGCGATGAAATCCGTCCGCAGGATCTCGCCGCTCGCCTCGGCGGAGACGAGTTCATCGTTATCCTGCACTGCCCCCTCGCCGGCGCGTTCCGCCGGGGCAACCAGATTCTCCACCGTCTCGAAAGCCGCCACGAAGTCTCAATCAATGGTCGCTCGCTCGCCGTCCCTATCCGTGCCTCCATCGGCGTCGTCGAACATCGCGAAGGCGAGAATGCCGCTGCACTTCTGCGTCGCGCCGACGAGGCCATGTATGCCGTCAAGCGCCGCCGAAAAGCCGGCCCGTAATAACGCCCCCCGTTCGGTCGGCATACTTCCACTCTGTTTGCACTGTGATACCCTCCGATTGAGCTTTACTTGCAGGGAAAACGCATACTCATCACCGGAGCCGGTCGCGGCATTGGAAAACGCCTCGCCATCGGTTTGGCGGCGAAGGGAGCCACCGTCGGGCTGGTCGCTCGCACCAAAGCCGAAATCGATCTCACCCACCTCGAGATTCAACATGCCGGCGGCGTCTCCCTCCGCTTGCCGGGCGATGTCCGCGAACTCGATCGCATGATCATGGCCGCCGAACGCATGCGCGCCAGCTTCGGTGGTACCGATGTGCTCATCGCCGCCGCCGGCGTCCAAGGACCCATCGGGCCAATGCACGATGCCGATACCCGCGCCTGGCGCGAAACCTTCGAAACCAACGTCTTTGGCGTTATGCACGCCTGCCGCGCCGTGTTGCCGGAAATGGTCCAGCGCCGCGCCGGCAAAATCATCGTCATCAGTGGGGGTGGTTCCCTCGCTCCCCGGCCCCACTTCTCCGCCTACGCCGCCTCCAAATCCGCCATCGTTCGCTTCGTCGAAACCATCGCCGCCGAGTACGCCGAACACAACGTCCAAGCCAACTGCCTCTCCCCCGGCGGCACCTACACTAACATGACTGACGAGATCCTCTCCGCCGGGGAAGAACGCGCCGGCTGGAAAGAGATCGAGGAAGCTCGCCAGGTGCGGATGACCGGAGGCGTCCCGCTCGAAAAACAGCTCAATCTGGCCATCTTTCTCGCTAGCGAAAATTCCAATCATGTCTCCGGCAAACTCCTCCGCTACGATGATGACTGGAAAAAACTCGCCCAAGGCTCTGTAAGTCCCGAACTGTTCACCCTGCGCCGAGTCACTAAGTCTTAGTTCGCGCTATAGTAAAGGCAATCGCAATCCTCGTCCCCAGCAGGCGCACGATGTGCCATCGCCTCCTCTTTGTCTCCCTCGTCCTTCTCTATCCCGGCAGTATCCTTTGGCCCCAAAGCATACCGGTCCGCATCGGCTCCGCCCTCGCCGCCCCCGATGCCTACCGCCTCCCCGATGGCAGCCTTGCCGGCTTCTACGTCGAGGCCTTTCGGGAAGCTGCGCGCCGAGAGGGCGTCGATGTTACTTGGGCGTTCTTTAACTCCTCCGCCGACGACGCCATCGACTCCGGACAGTTCGATCTCATCGCCGGAGTCTTTCCATCTCCGGAGCGTCGTCTCCGCATGTATCTCACCGAACCCTGGTGGAACGTTCCCACCTACTTCGTTGTCCGCGCCGATAGCCCCGTCCATTCCGTCGCCGACCTCCGCAACCGTACCGCCGTCTACTCTGCTTCGCCGCCGCTTCCCGGCCCAGTCTCGAAGCTTCTCCCCGAGATTCAATTCCGCGAACTCCGCCTTCCCGCCGATCGACTCACCGCCGTCTGCGACCCTACCGCTTCCGCCGCCCTGCTTACCCAACCCTCCCTTCACCCTTTCCTTACCCAACGGCCTCCCCTCTGTACCAACGTCTCGCTGCGGCTCCTCCCCCAAAACGACATCGAGATGAACCTCTCCGTCGCTAGCCCCTTTCCTCAATCCGCCCTGGCCGACCGCTTTCGAGCCCGGCTCCGCCAGATGGCCGCCGATGGCGCTCTCGGTGCCCTCGCCCGAAAACACCAAGTAAATCCCCTACCCCACGACGCCTTCGCCCTCCCCGCCCCCTGGGCCCCGCCGGTCTTCGCCGTCACCGCTGTCGCTTCCCTCCTGCTCACTCTCCTCGCTTGGACTCTCTTCCGGCTCCGCGCCTCCCGGCTCCAAGCCCTCCACGCGGCCCGCGCGAAAGAAGAGTTCTTCAGCATGATGAGCCACGAAATCCGCACCCCCATGAACGCCGCCCTCGGCTACATGGATCTCCTCCTGGAATCCCCCCTCCAAACCGAGCAACGCCGTTTCGTGGAAGATATCGGGCGCGCCACCACATCCCTTCTCACTGTCCTGTCCGGCATCATGGACTATTCAAAACTCCGCAGCGAATCCCCCGTTGCGCTGGCCAATCCCTTTCTCCTCGCCCCCCTCATCGACGAAGTGATCGCCACCCTCTCGCTCCAAGCTGACGCCAAAGGCCTCGACCTCCTGATCGATGTCGACTCCAGCGTTCCGGTCCAACTTCTCGGCGACCCCATCCGCCTCCGCCAAGTTCTCATCAACCTTCTCGCGAACGCCACAAAGTTCACCGACGCCGGTTATGTCCGCCTCGCCATCAGCTTCCGAAGTCAACTGGAAATTACCGTTACCGACTCCGGCATCGGCATTTCACCCGCCCAGCAAGCCAACGTCTTCGAACCTTTCGCGCAAGTCGACTCTTCTGATGTCCGTCGCTATGGGGGCGTTGGCCTCGGCCTGGCCATCGTCCGCTCCCTCGTCGTCGACAACATGAAAGGCTCGATTCGCCTCGAAAGTCGACTCGGCTTCGGCTCGCAGTTCCTGGTCAGTCTGCCTTTCCGACGCGCTCAGGATAGCCCCGGCTGGCTCTCTGAACTGGCTGCCCCAACCCGCGGACAACTCGTCGTCGTCGCTCAAGAATCAGCCAACGCCACGCTCTTTGCCGGCTACTTTCGGCAAGTCGGTTGGGAAATCTTCCTTTTCCCCGACGCGGTCACCGCCCAGCAAGGCCCTCCCCTCCGCTCCGGCTGGTGGCTCGCTGTTGACCCCGCCGCCACTTCTGACCTCGCCGCACTCGCCACCTGGGCCAATACCAATGGCGCTCAGAGGACCTTGCTTCTCGGTACACTCAGCTCTCTCCGCCTCGTTCCCGAAGCCGTTCGCGCCCTCTACCCCGCCACCGTTCCCTGGCCCGTCACCCCTTCAGCCCTCCGACGGCTCTTTACCGCCGAGACCACC
>JBBRIO010000073.1:0-13864 GCA_038220855.1 Bryobacterales bacterium
GACGGCCCCGCCATCACCCTCCTCGCCCGCAAGCACGGCGTCGACATGTCCATGCTTATCCTCAATCGAGGCGAGTCCGGCGCCAACCTCGTCACCAGCGATTTCTTCGATGCCCTCGGCGCTCTCCGCACCGTCGAGGTCCTCAAATCCGCCGAATACTACGGCGCCCGCGTCTTCTTCACCCGCTTCATCGACTACGGTTATTCCAAAAACGTTGGCGAAACCTTCCGCCAATGGAACCGCGAAGAGGTTCTCGCCGACATGGTCCGCATCATCCGCGCCCAGAAGCCGCACATCCTCATCTCTCGCTGGTCCGGCACCCCGCAGGACGGCCACGGCAACCACGAAGCCTCCGGCATCCTCGCCCAGGAAGCCTTTGCCGCCGCCGCTGACCCCAAACGCTTCCCCGACGCCGGCCCCCCCTGGCAGCCCCTCAAACTCTACGTCGGCACCCGCAACCCGTTCGATGGCTACACCATCAAACTTTCGACCGGCGAATTCGACCCCATCCTCGGGCGCACCTACGCCCAGATAGCCCGCGAAGGCCTCCGATTTCAGCGCTCCCAAGCCACCGGCGGGGCCGTCAGCCGGCTCGGCCCTCAGTTCAGCTACTACCGCCTCACTCAGTCCAAAGTCGGCCTCGCCGACAAGGAAGAAAGCTTCCTCGAACGCATCCCCGACGCTCCCAATCCCCACCCGTTCCCCGCGCCCGGCCCCATCGTCGAAGCCCGCGTCGACGCCCGTAACCCCCTCTCCGGACCCTTTGCCGCCTTCCGCTCCGCCGAAACGTTCGCGGTCGCCGTCCCCGGCCAAACCTTCAAGGCCACCGTTAAACTCCACGGCGCCGAGGCCACCAAGATCGAACTCCTCGCTCCCCCCGCCTACCAGATCACCGAAAACGAACCCGGCCGCTTCACGATCAAAGTCCCCGATTCGCCCGCGTATACGACCGCCTACTGGACCCGCGACTCCATCCGCGAACCCAAATACAAGCTCACCGACAACTTCGCCCAGCCCCTGCCCGACCCGCCCATCCGCGTCCGAGTCCATCACGCGAAAGGCGTCATCGAGACCACCCTCAAAACCTCCACCGTCGACGCGACCCAACTCGAATCCCTCAGCGACCTCGCCGTCGGCCCGCCCATCACGCTCCAATTCCCCACCGAAGCCGGCATCCTGCCCGTAACGAAACGAAGCCATCAGGTCCAGGTCACCGTCGGGTCCAACGTCGACGGCCCCGCCATCGGCACCGTCCGTCTTGCCCTCCCCGCTGGTTGGCGCGCCGATCCCGCCGAAGTCCCCTTCGCCTTCCAACGCGAACGCGAGCAGACCAAACTCAGCTTCACGCTCATTCCCCCCACATCCCTCGCCGCCGGAGAGATCACCGTCCGCGCCATCGCCCGCTACAACCGCCGCGACTTCGACCAAAGCTTTCAACCCGTCACCTACCCCGGCCTCAAGACGATTTACCTTTCTAAGCCTGCCGTCCATCGGATCCGCGCCATTGACGTCCAGGTCCGCAGCGGCCTCCGCATCGGCTATCTCATGGGCTCCGGCGACGACGTCCCCGAGGCTCTCCAACAGTTGGGCGTTCCCTACGATCTCATCTCCCCCACCGCCGATTTCAGCAAGTACACGACCATTCTCCTGGGCATCCGCGCCTACGCCGCCCGCCCGGACCTCCCCGCCAACAACGCCCGGCTTCTCGAATTCGCCCGCAACGGCGGCACGGTCATCGTCCAATACAACACCCCCGAATTCGACAAAAACTTCGGTCCGTTTCCGTACTCCATGGGACGCAACCCTGAAGAGGTGAGCGAAGAGGATAGCCCCATCAAACTCCTCGCCCCCAACGCTCCCGTCTTCGCCGCCCCTAACGCGATCACCCTGAAAGATTTCGACGGCTGGGTAGAACAACGCGGCAGCAAGTTCTTCACGACCTGGGCCCCCGAGTATCGGCCCCTGATCGAAACCAATGACACCGGCCAAAAGCCCCAGCAGGGAATCTGGGTCGAGGCCACCGTCGGCAAAGGGAAGTGGATCTACTGCGCCCTGGCCTGGTATCGCCAACTGCCCTACGCCGTCCCCGGCGCCACTCGGCTCTTCGCCAATCTCATCAGCCAGTGAAACGGGTTTCCATTCCGGGCCTCGTCGTCGCCGCTCTTTATATAGCCAGCGCCATCGTCATCGTCGTTCTGGACCGAACCGCGCCGCTCGCTTTCTCCTCCGGCTTTCGCTCCTTCGCAGTTGCCCTCCTCGGCATTCAATTTCACGTCTCCGATAACGCCGCTATGGCTTGTGCGATTTTCTTATGCGCCGTCCTGTGCTACCTCCTCGGCTGGTTCATCGCTAAAGCCATCTGGTTTCTCCGAACTGCAAGCTAGCCGTCCGGTCACTAATTTGACACGGTAAGGAGGACCGCGTTAGCGTAGGAAATCCTTCTCCGTCGAAGAGCCCGTTAAGAACCCTATGATGACGACCGGCAGTGCCATTGAACGACGGAAATTTCCCGCGCCCTTCTCCAACTACGAACTCGGCGACCCGTTCGACGAGATGTTCCTCGCCTCCGGCGCGCCGCGCGAATACTACCAGGAAATCTACGATTTCCTGCTCCAGTTACCGGCCGAAGAACTCCGCCTCCATAAACAAGCCGCCGATCAGTCGTTCCTCCATCAAGGCATCACGTTCACCGTCTACGGCCGCGACGAAGGTACCGAACGCATCATCCCGCACGACCTTCTCCCGCGTATCATCACCGCCCAGGAGTGGGGCAAGGTCGAAGCAGGTCTTGAACAGCGCATTCACGCCCTGAACCTCTTCCTTCGCGATATCTATCACGAAGGTAGGATCCTATCCGACGGCGTCGTCCCCCGCGACATCATTTATAGCTGCAAACACTTCCGGCGCGAAATGCGCGGCGTCCACGTCCCCAAAGGGAACTACCTCACCGTCGTCGGAACGGACCTCATCCGCCTCCCCGACGGCGAGTTCGTCGTCCTTGAAGACAACCTCCGCGTCCCCTCCGGCGTCAGTTACATGATGACGTCCCGCCAAGTGCTGAAGCGGATCTTTCCTCGTCTCTATCAGGCCTGCGGCGTCCGGCCCATCGACCACTACGGCCAAGCCCTGTTGGCCACTCTCCGCAATCTCAGCCCCGACGGCCGCCCTGAACCCACCGTCGTCCTCCTCAGCCCCGGCGTCTATAACAGCGCTTACTTTGAGCACTCCTTCCTTGCCCGCCAAATGGGTATCCAACTCGTCGAAGGGCGCGACCTCGTCGTTCACGACAACATCGTCTACATGCGCACCACCTCCGGCCTACGCCGCGTCGACGTCATCTACCGCCGCATCGACGACGATTTCATTGACCCACTATCCTTCCGCAAAGACTCCATCCTCGGCGTCCCCGGCCTCTTCAACGCTTATCGCACGGGCAACGTCACCCTCGCCAACGCCATCGGCACCGGCGTCGCCGACGACAAAGCCCTCTACGCCTACGTCCCCAAAATTATCAAGTACTACCTTCAGCAGGATCCGATCCTCCAAAACGTCGAGACCTTCCTCGCCACCGACCCCACCCACCTCCACCACATCGTCAACAACCTCGACAAGCTCGTCGTCAAAGCGGTCGGCGAATCCGGTGGCTACGGCATGTTAATCGGCCCGCACTCTTCCAAGGAGCAGCAGGAAGAGTTCCGCCTTCGCATCCTCGAAGATCCCCGCAACTACATCGCTCAACCCACCATCAGCCTCTCCACCGCCCCCTGCTTCGTTGACGGCGGTAACATCGAACCTCGCCACATCGACCTTCGCCCCTACATTCTCTATCAGGGCGAAAAGTCGGTAATCGTTCCCGGCGGCCTCACTCGGGTCGCCCTTCGCAAAGGCTCACTCGTCGTCAACTCCTCGCAGGGCGGCGGCAGCAAAGATACCTGGGTGCTCAACTAATGGACATGCTTTCGCGCGTTGGCGACGCCCTCTATTGGATGTCGCGCTATCTCGAACGGGCCGAGCACACCGCCCGGGTCCTGGAAATCCACCTCGGACTCCAACTCGAATCCTTCTCCTCCTCCAGCCAAAAGCACTGGGAGCGAATGATCACTTCCCTCGGTCTCGAACCCCCCGAGGGAATCAACGACATCGACCTCGTGCAATGGGTCTGCTTCGATCCTTCGAACCGTCTGTCGATAGTCTCCTGCATCTCGTTCGCCCGCGATAATGCCCGCCAGGTGCGAGAGCATACCAGCTCCGAAATGTGGGAGCAGATCAACAAACTCTTCCATGACGTCCGCTCCAACGCCGTACAGGAAGATTGGGAAACCGAACCGACTGACTTCCTCCGCAGCGTCCGCGACGGTGCCCATCTCTTTCAGGGCATCACTGATTCAACCATGAATCATGGCGAAGGCTGGCAGTTCATCCAGCTCGGTCGCTACATCGAACGCGCCACCTCCAGCGCCGTCCTGCTCGACGTCCACTTCGAACAATTTCTCCCCACCGGTGCCGCCACCATCAATTTTGAAGAGCATTCGGAGTGGATCGGCCTTCTCAAATCGCTGACCGCCTTTGAGGCCTATTGCAAGGTTTACACCGCCGACCTGAAGCCCGAGCGCATCGCTGAATTCCTCCTTCTCAGCGAGGAGTTCCCCCATTCCATCCGCTTCGCCGTCGACCAGATCGATACCGTCATGCAGGCGCTCCCCCGCTTGGGCCGAGCCGGTGGCAATCGCCCCGCCCGCTTGGCTGGCAAGCTCCGCTCCACTCTCTGCTACACCGAAATGGTTGAGATCTCCTCCACCGGTATGCATGACTTTCTCGAAAGCATCGAGAGCCAGTGCTCTGAAATCCACAACGCAGTTCACCAGGTATACATCGAATACCCGGTCGACGCCGCCCTCGAGGCCTAAACATGTTCTATTCCATTCGACACGTCACCCGGTTCCACTACAGCTCCCCCGTCAGCGAAAGCGTGATGGAGGTGCGCATGCGCCCCCGGAGCGAGTTCCTGCAACAATGCCTGAAGTTTGAACTCCACGTCACCCCGCGCGCGCGCGTCCAGTCCTATCGCGACTACCTCGGCAACACCGTTCACCATTTCGACGTGCCCGGCCACCATAACCGCCTCGCCCTCATCGCCGAAGCCGTCGTCGAAGTCGAAGAACCCGCCGCGCTTCCGCCGTCTCTCCCCCTTTCCGCCTGGGCTGCCATTGATGAAATGTGGGCCTCCGGCGAGCTCTACGAGTTCCAAACCCCCAGCCACTTCACCGAACCCTCCGAGGAGCTCGCCAAGCTCATCGCCCATCTCGGCATCGACCGTAGCGAAGACCCCCTCTCCCTTCTCCACAGTCTTAACCTGAAGATGTTCGCCGCCTTCGAATACGTGCCGAAGTCCACCCGCGTCGACTCTCCCATTGATGTCGCCCTCGCCAACCGCAAAGGCGTCTGCCAGGATTTCACGCATATCATGATCGCCATCGCGCGCGGCCTCAAAATCCCATGCCGTTACGTCAGCGGCTACGTCTTCCCACGCGAAAAGCACGCCGACCGTTCCACCCCTAGCGCCACCCATTCCTGGGTTGAAGCTTGGCTTCCCGGTCTTGGCCCGAGCAACTCCGGCCTCTGGGTCGGCTTCGATCCGACGAATAATACGCTCTGCGGAAACCGGCACATCCGCGCCGCCATCGGGCGGGACTACGCCGACGTCCCGCCCACGAAAGGTGTTTACAAAGGGCGCGCCACCAGCGAGCTTACCGTCGCCGTCCGCGTCCTCCCCACTGACGCTCCCGCCGATGATAAAGAGGAACTTATCCTCGTTCCGGCCAGCAATAGCGGCAGTTCTCCCGTCGCCGATCAGCACTGGGAGCAGATGCAGCAGCAGCAACAGCAGTAACGTCCGTCCGATTCCGGGAACATTTTTCCGAAAGCGGCGTTATACTCAGCACAGGTCAAATTCCTAATGGGTATCAACGACTTCCTCAAAAGCTCCGGCGTGTCCGGCTTCATCAAGAAACAGTTTATTGACGTACTTCAGTACGTCGAGAACGAAGACGGCGTTCTCTCCTATCGGTTTCCCATGGCGGACATGGAAATCCAGAACGGAGCCTCGCTGACCGTTCGCGAATCGCAGATGGCCGCCTTCGTTAACGAAGGCCGCATGGCTGACATCTTCACCGCCGGAACCTATAAGGTTTCGACGCAGAACGTGCCGCTGCTCACGAACCTCATGAACTGGGACAAGATGTTTGAAAGTCCCTTCAAGAGCGACGTCTACTTCTTCAGTACACGGCAGCAACTCAACCAGAAATGGGGCACCCCCAATCCCATCACCATCCGGGATAAAGAATTCGGTGCCGTCCGCGTCCGCGGCAATGGCGTTTACGCCTGGCATCTAGCCGACCCCCGCACCTTTCATCTCAAGGTCAGCGGCACCCGCGAAGTCTATCGCGCCGCCGAACTCGAAGGCCAACTCCGCGATATCGTCATCAGCCGCATGGCCGACGCCTTCGCCCAAAGCGGTATTCCGTTCCTCGACATGATCGCCAATCAGGTCGAACTCGGCGGGCAAATCCTCACCGCCCTGCAGCCCTCCTTCAACGATCTTGGGCTCCATCTCGATACCTTTGTCGTTCGCGAACTCAGCCTCCCCGAAGAGCTTCAGAAGCGCCTCGACGAGCGCATTTCGATGAACATGATCGGCGACATGGGCCGCTACACGCAGTTCCAGGTCGCGCAGTCGATCCCCATCGCCGCCGCCAACGAAGGGGGCATCGCCGGCATCGGCGCCGGCCTCAGCGCTGGCTACGGAATGGCCCAGGCCATGACCGGCGCCATGCAACAGGCCTATCAACAGCCCCAACCACAGCAAGCCCCGCCCCCGGCCGCTCCGCCCCCGGCGGCGGTTCCAGTCGCTGCCCCCTCCGGCCCGCAAGGCGAAACGAAGTTCTGTTTCAATTGCGGCTCCAAGATTCTGCGCGCCGCGAAATTCTGCGGCGAGTGTGGATCCCCTCAACCTGCGGTATAGTCTCAGGTCATGACCGTTTCCGGATGTGAATGGGTCATTGAGGCGCTCGGCTGCGAAGCCGGGCGTCTCAAGGATCTCAATACTCTTCGCGCCCTCTTCGCTGACCTCATAGCCGAACTGGCTCTGCACCCGGTCGCCGAAGCGCAATGGCACCAATTCCCCGGCCCCGGCGGAATCACCGGCCTATGCCTGCTCGCCGAATCGCACCTCGCTTGCCATACCTTTCCCGAATTCGGTAGCCTATGCCTCAACGTATTTTGTTGTAAGGCCCGCCCGGAATGGGATTTTGTGTCGTATCTTAAAAGAACGTTTCAAGCCCAGGAAGTGCGGGTGCGCCAATTGGAGAGGCACTACGGCAACTGATGAGTACACGCAACGCCATCTGTCCAAACTGTGGAGCAGAAATTCGATTTCGCTGGTCTGGTGCCGTCCAGACTACCTGTGACTATT
The DNA here is from genome assembly GCA_038220855.1 of Bryobacterales bacterium. GTDB lineage: Bacteria > Acidobacteriota > Terriglobia > Bryobacterales > Bryobacteraceae. The sequence continues at coordinate 7,472 of JBBRIO010000073.1, forward strand.
GCAAGTCCATCCTTGTCCGCAACGATATTAACCTCGCCCTGGTTGGTAAGGCCGCCGACCTTCCCATCGATATCTCGCCCATCCAGATTGGCACCGAAGGCATCTTTACCGACAAGCCCTTTCAAGTCATCGGCCGCATCGTCTACCGCTACGACCTCGGCACCTGGAACGAGTGGCATCTCTACTTCTCGGATGGCTCAAACGGCTGGCTCTCCGACGCCCAAGCCGAATACGCCATCTCCTTCCAGAACTCGTTTACCGACCCGCCGCCTGCTCCGGCCGAACTCCACCGCGGCATGGTCATGGCCCAGCACAACGTGCCGCTCTATCTCACTGTCATCACCGAAGCGATGTACGAGACGACGGAAGGCGAGCTCCCCTTCACCTCCTATGACAAGGAGAAGTGCCACTTCGCCGACTTCCGGACCGGCGACGGCCGCTTCGGCACCTTAGACTATTCCGAGAATCCACCCCTCCTCTTCCTCGGCCAGTTCGTCGAATACGATAGCTTGAAACTCAAGAACGTCAAAGAGTTCGAAGGGTGGCCCACCCCATGAATCCTGCCGCTCCCCGCAAAGGTTTCGTCCCCAAACCCAAGGCGCTGAACTGCCCTAGCTGCGGCTCGCAGATCGAACTCCGCGCCCTCGGGGCGGCTGCCGGCGTCATTTGCAGCTACTGCAGCAGCACCATCGACGCGACCAACCCCCAGCTTCAGATCATCGGCCGTTGGCAAGCCGCCATGACCATCGAGCCCGCCATCCCCCTCGGTTCCCGGGGTAAGCTGAAGGGCGTCCTCTGGGAGGCCATCGGCTTTCAGCAGCGCGGCATTAACGTCGAAGGTACCAACTACTTCTGGCGCGAATACGTCCTCTGGAACCCCTATCAGGGCTTTCGCTACCTCAGCGAATACGATAACCACTGGAACTTCGTAACGCCACTGCAATCTCTTCCCTCCGATTCGGGCCTCTACAAAGTCTTTGCCGGCGAGAGTTATCGCCAGTTCCAAACCGCCCGCGCCTACACCTGGTTCGTCGTCGGTGAGTTTCCCTGGATGGTCCAGGTAGGCGAAGCTGTCGACACCGCCGACTACGTCAACCCGCCTAAAATGCTTTCCTCGGAAAGCACCGGGAACGAGGTCGCCTGGAGCCAGGGCGAGTACATGCCGGGGACCGACATCTGGCAGACGTTCCAAGTCAAAACCCCCTGCCCGCCCCCCATCGGGGTTTACTCCAACCAGCCGTCCCCCTACGCCGGTCGGGTCCGCAAGGCGTGGCTCTTCTACGGGGCGATGTGCGCGCTACTGTTCTTCCTGATGGTCTTTTTCGCCATCCTCGCTCCCAGCAAAACGGTTCTCAACAAGTCCTACGTCGTCAACCCCGCTTCCGCCGGAGAAAAGAGTTTTGTCTCCGACATCTTCACTCTCGAGGGCAAGAACGACAACGTCCAAGTCGGCCTCAACGCCGACATCGCCAACCAATGGGTCTACTTCAGCATGGCCCTCATCAACGAGGAGACCGGCCAAGCCTTCGACTTCGGCCGTGAGGTCAGCTACTACTCCGGCAGCGATTCCGACGGCAGTTGGACCGAAGGCGGCCGTACCGACGACGTCCTCCTGCCCAACATTCCCGGCGGACGTTACTACCTCCGCATCGAACCAGAAACGGACCCCGCTGTCGCCGGCGGACTGACGTCGAGCATTCCTTTTCGGGTTCACATCATCCGCGGAATCCCGTACTACCTCCGGTACTTCCTCGGCATGTTCCTGCTGCTGATCCCGCCGATCTGGACGAGCATCCGCGCCGCGGCGTTTGAAGGCAAACGGTGGGCCGAAAGCGACACGAGCGGCAGCACATCTTCCAGTTCAAGCAGTGAGGACGACGAATGAGCAAACTTTATATGGCCTACAGCATGTTGGTCGCCGGCGGACTCGCCGTCTCCAGCATCACCGGTTACTCCCCGTTCACCCCGTACGACAAGGTGGATGGGGTCCCCAAATCCGTTCGTAACAACCCAGGAGCCTACCGCTCCCACTACGCTGGTCATGCCCGATACTTCGGGGGGAAATAACAGACTATGGAATTCCGCTTCGATCACTTCCTTAACGCCGTCATCTATGCCGCCCTCGGCATCGTGATTTACATCGTCGCCTTCTTCGTCATTGACAAGGCGACGCCCGGCGAACTCGGCGTCGAGATCTTTCAGAAACACAATATGGCCGCGGCTATCCTCGTCGGCTTCATGATGCTCGGTATCGGCATCATCATCGCCGCCGCCGTTCATTAACCCGAGCCCTCGTGGCAATCGTTCTCTTCATCTCGGTCTTCCTCATCGCGGCCTGCGGCCTGATCTATGAGTTGATTGCCGGAGCCCTCGCCAGCTATCTGCTCGGCGATAGCATTCTCCAGTTTTCGACCGTCATTGGCAGCTATCTGTTCGCCATGGGCATCGGCAGTTGGCTGTCCCGGTATATCCATCGTGGCCTCGTCGCCAGGTTCATCACCATCGAACTCATGGTCGGCCTCGTCGGCGGCTTTTCCTCGTCCATTCTCTTCCTGTCGTTTGCCTACACCGAAGGCTTCCGCTTCCTGCTCTACGGCCTGGTCATGGTCATCGGAACCCTCGTCGGCCTGGAGATCCCGCTCCTCATGCGCATCCTGAAGGAGCGCTTCCAGTTCACCGACCTCGTCGCTAACGTCCTGACGTTTGACTATCTCGGTGCCCTCGGCGCGTCGCTTCTGTTCCCCCTCGTTCTGGTGCCGAAACTCGGCATGGTCCGCAGCGCGCTGCTCTTCGGCCTCGTCAACGCCGGGGTCGCCGTCTGGTCTATCTATCTGTTCCGCGCCCAACTCGGCTCTGCCCCCATGCTCCGCGTCGCCGGCGGGGTCGTAGTCGTCGCCCTCGGAGTCGGGATGGCCTTCGCCGATCAAATCACCGAGGCCGCCGACAACAGCATCTACGCCGACGACGTGGTCTTCTCGCGCAACACCCGCTACCAGCGTATCGTGCTGACGAAATGGAAGGACGACCTCCGCCTCTTTCTCAGCTCGCACCTTCAGTTCTCGTCCCGTGATGAGTACCGTTACCACGAAGCCCTCGTTCACCCCGGCCTCGCGGCCATTGATGCGCCCCGCCGCGTCTTAGTCCTAGGTGGCGGCGACGGTCTCGCCGTCCGTGAAATCCTCAAGTACCCCGGCATCGAAAACGTGACCCTCGTCGACCTCGATCCCGAGATGACCGACCTGTTCACCCGCCACCCTCTTCTGAAAAAGCTCAACAGCGAGTCCTTTTCCAATCCCCGGGTGAAAGTGATTAACGCCGATGCCTTCGTCTGGCTCGACGAGAATCAAGAGGTGTACGACTTCGTCGTCATCGACTTCCCGGACCCGACCAACTACTCGCTCGGCAAGCTCTACACGACCGCGTTCTATCGGCTTCTCTCTCGACACGTCTCGCGTGGTGGTCGAGTCGTTGTTCAGTCGACCAGCCCGCTATTTGCCCGCCAGAGCTTTTGGTCAATTGCCAACACGCTCAAACAAGCCGGTTTTCATACTTGGCCCTATCACGTTTATGTCCCCAGTTTCGGCGAATGGGGATACATCCTCGCCGGTATGGGAGAGTATCAACAGCCGACGCGTCTGCCTGCGGGGCTCCGGTTCCTCGATCTAAAGACCTTGCCTCAACTCTTTGTCTTTCCTCAGGACATGGCCGAAGTCCCGGCCGAAGCGAACCGGCTCAACGATCAAGCTCTCGTTCGATATTACGAGAAGGAGTGGCGGGAGATTGCTCACTAGCTTTTTAAGCCGGGTCGAGAGCGCTTCCTCTGCCGACAACCGAATCCCCTCCGTTCCGCCGATCGCGGCCGAGCCTCCCCGCTTTGTGTCCTGCCCGCCTAGCGAAGGATTGCGCGGTCGAAAAGTGTTGATCCCGGTCGGCCCATCCTCAATGGGCTGTTTCCATCCCTTCTGGCCCCGCGAAGGGCAAGCTCGGAGAGGTGCCCGATTCTGTTTGCTGTCGATCCCCGCTGGCCGTGCGCATTTCCATTCCCGCCCGATCGCGGTCGGTCTGTCCCCAAAGAAGACGGCCCCACACCCAACCATCGTCAGTAGCTTCCCGCAACCGAACCCCTTTCCAAGGGGCTGCTTCCATCCCTGCCGGTCTTCCGAAGGGCAAGCTCGGAGAAGTGCCCGATTCTGTTTGCTGTCGATCCCCGCTGGCCGTGCGCATTTCCATTCCCGCCCGATCGCGGTCGGTCTGTCCCCAAAGAAGACGGCTTCACACCCGCGCACCGTCAGTAGCCTCAAGCAGCCCAGCCTGTCCCCAAGGCCCCCCGAAAGCCAAGCTCGGCGAACCTCCAACTCCTCCGTGCCGTCTATCCTCTCCGTTAGCACCGGATCCCTCGAAAGCCCAGTCGGCGTAGCCTCCCCCACCCGGAATTCTTATGTCCACTAGGCGGCAAATCGTTACCCAACTCCTCGGTGCACCCGCGCTCATCGGTCTTGCGCGGAAGACCGATCGCCCCATCGCAGGCGGATTCGTCTTCGAATCGCAAGAGCGAGGCCATCGCCTCCGCGACAAAGCCGCGTTCAATCCGCCGACCACCTCCCGTCGATCCCCCGTCGTCATCGTCGGCGGAGGCATGGCCGGCCTCTGTGCCGCTTGGTGGCTCGACAAGAAAGGCTTTCATGATTTCGTTCTCCTCGAAATGGAACCAGAAGTTGGCGGGAACTCCCGCTGCGGGCAAAACGAAGTCAGCGCCTATCCCTGGGGGGCCCACTACATCCCCGTGCCCAACGCCGAATCAGCCCTGGTCCGTGAAATCCTCACCGAATTCGGCGCTTGGCAGGATGGCCAATGGAACGAACGCTTCCTCTGTCACTCTCCCCAAGAACGGCTCTTCATCCACGGGCGCTGGCAGGAGGGGCTCGAGCCAGAAATTGGCGCTACCCAAGCTGACCACGGAGAGTATCGCCGATTCCTCGAACGCGTCGCCGCCTTCCGGGCCACCGGAGCCTTTACCATTCCGTTCGCTCTAGGGGAAGGGAAGGGAGGCACCGCTGTCGCAGAGCTCGACCAGATCACTTTTGCCAGATGGCTCGATCGCGAAGGCTTCCGTTCGAACTATCTTCACTGGTTCTGTGATTACTCGACCCGCGACGACTACGGAGCCGGTATCACCGAGATCTCCGCCCTTGCCGGCATTCATTACTTCGCCGCCAGAGAGCATGAAGAGAAAGGACCACTCACCTGGCCCGAAGGCAATGGTTGGCTTTTGCGCAAACTCATCGCCAAACTCAGTCAGTACCTCCGGCCGAACGAACCCGTCCGGCACATTGCCCGGAAAGGCTCCGGTTGGCTTGTCGTCGGAGAGAGGTCAGCTTGGCAGGCGGAAACCGTGATCTTTTCCGCTCCTACCTACTTGGCTCCCTATCTGATCGAGGAATTCGCTCCCCTCCCCTCCCTCTCCTACTCCCCCTGGCTTATCTCCAATCTGACGCTCGACCGCCCACCCGACAAAGCCGGAGACGTGGCTTGGGACAACGTCGTCTTCAACTCCCCCACGCTCGGCTATGTGTCCGCAACCCACCAGAGCCTTCGCACCCGTATTGAAAAAACCGTCTGGACGCACTATTGGGCCCTTACCGGAGCCGACTCCCGCGCCGTACGCCGCGAACTTCTCGCTACCGAATGGCCCACCTGGAAAGACCGCGTGGTCCGAGATATTGCCCGCCCCCATCCTCGCATCCAGGAGTGCATCGAGCGCGTCGATATCTTTCGCAACGGGCATGCCATGAGCCGACCGGTGGTCGGCTTACGCCAATCAGCCGACCTTCGCCGCCTGCGCCAAGGTCTCCCTGGGCTGTTTTTTGCTCACTCCGACTTGAGTGGCTTCTCGATTTTTGAGGAGGCTCAATACTGGGGTGTTCAAGCTGCGGAACGAACTCTGCAACGGAACGGATCCGTCCCAAAGAAACGCCGATAGGGGAAATCAAAGAAATTGATCAATCGCCTTGCGGATCATTCACTGAATTGTTATCCTACTGAAGTCAGGTGAATGCAAGCCAGTCGATGCGGCGAGCGATCCAAGTAGCGAAAATAAAACATTCGCGGATCACGGCAGCCTCCGAAAGGTTTTTTGCAGTTTGGTTTGTTTTGCAGCCGTCGAGCTCAGAAAAATCTCTTGCAAAGCGAGAAACAACCTGATAAGCTTAGAGAGTTGCAGTAACGAAACGGCAGCGAAAGTAGCCCAACAACCCGGGAGAACAAAGGCGAAAGCCGAAACGGCCCTGGAGTAGTTGAGGTAAGCGAGTGAGCACTAGCTCCAGCCCCTGCCTCTGTAGTACAAGTTTTCCGAGTTTTGGTAACCGGGAACTAGTTTAGACGCGGAAGCGTTTT
>JBBRIO010000074.1:0-13715 GCA_038220855.1 Bryobacterales bacterium
TCTGCGCTTGGCCTCCCAGCCGGAGCGGAGCGCAGAAGCGATTCAGGTCTGCCTGGCGGTAAAAGCGGAGATGATTGCCGCTAAAAGTACGAGTTTCCTGGCTCCAGTGCAATACGGCTTGGGGCAGGCGTATCTCGACGCCGGCCAGCGGGCGAAAGCGATGCCGGAGCTGGACGAGGCGCTGGACGCTTATGAGAAGCACCAGTCTCGCAACAACGTGTTTTATGTCCAACTGCTGCGCGCTGCGGCGGGTGCGGCGAATGCGCCGGCCATTCAGGAAGCCTGGAGGAAGTTGACGGGAGATTGGACGACGGAAGAGAAACGGCAGTATTTGAGCCGTGGACCAATTGCGCGGCGGGTAGTGGCCGCGAGGGTAAATTTGCAGTAACTAAGGAGATCGATAAATGCAAAACGAAGATATTTTGAGCCTGCTCAAGCGATACGTCAGGGACTCGGTGGAACCGATTGACCCCGACGACTTGGGCAGATTGACCGATACCAAGCATCTGCTAGACTACCTTGACGAGCACCCGGCAATGCTGGGTTCGCTGCAGAACACTGTTCGCGAGCATCTGCTTTGGCTGCGCGGGGAGTCTAAATCGCAAGAGTCAATAGACTTCCAGCGCCGGGAAGCGGCGGTACAAGGAATCGACGCCCTCATTCTCACTGCCCAGACGCCCGCCAAGGCAACCCCAGCCGAGGCACTTCTGTCGCAGGTGATGGCCGCGTTGATCAGTCAGTCCGCCACAACGGTCGGAGGCTCGGACCAAGCGGATAAGGTGGTCGAGCAGATGATGAAGAGTGCGTTGGAGGTCGCCGCCAAGCGCCGCTTCCTCCATGGACTTTACGATTTGTACGTCAACGCGGCCTTGGCCAGTGGGCTACCCGATGGGCTGCTGCCACAAGCCATCGGTGACCGGGGCGGACAGGACGGAGGCCGCGGCGACGGCGCACCTTCGGCACCCTAGAGCGAACTGGCTCGACGGCGGTTACCTATAAAGACGCTGTTTCCGAGTAACGGAACGAACGCACTTTTAGCCCAAGCCGCGGCGGAGTTGGGTAGATCAGGGCCTGAAAAACGGCCCTGATTGATCCAATAGGCCAAAGCGGCGGAGGCGAACGCAGTCGCCATTGATGTCCCTGTCAAATAGTCACAGTAGGGGCGAACTTGAGGCTGAGTGGGAGATATCGGTAACGCCGCGAGAATGTTGCGTCCGGGCGAATAGAAGTCGACTGGCTGCCGAGATAAGGACGGGCGCGAGGAGCCAACTGGACCGACTTCATTTGTGCCCTCCCAGGAATATGGCGGGTAGCTGGCGCTATACATTTCCAAGCGATAAGCCCCGATCGAAGCGCAGGAAGGCAAGGCAGCCGGATATAAGACAGGCGGCAGCGCGGTCGAATTGACGTCATGATTTCCAGAAGCCGCCACCGGCAGCGCGCCCCACTTCACCAGATCTTTCAGCAAGGACGCCTCGGTGGAAAAAGGGGCCTTGCCGCCCACGCTGAGATTGATCACGAGGGCGCTGGCACCCGTTTTCATTTGGGCGATCAGCAACTGGGCTAGGGCAGCGAGGTAGGCGTTGGGGTCGACTGGGTACCAGTAACTGCCATTGCTCTTGGTAAGCGGCAGAACCGCGTCATTCATTACCTTGTAGAACGTTATCGGCGTGCCGGGCAGTAGCCCTGCTGGAACCCACTTGATCTGGTAGCCGGATTTGGTATAGTCCGCCTCCGCTGGGCTGCTGCCTATCTCTTTCGCACTGATAATCGAGGTGATATGAGTGCCATGGCAAGCCTTATCCGTGTACGAAATCGTCGCGGCCGTGACAAAACTCCCCAAGGATGGGTGCCCCAAATCGACGCCGCTATCGAGAACCGCGATTCTCACCGGCGTGCGCCCCGATAGACTCAACTTCTCAGCCGTCAACGTTTTCCGATGCCAATCCGGGCAATACGCCGCCCGTGCCAACTGATCTAGATCAGCCTTCAGGAAGGGCGGAGGTGCCTCCGGCTCCGGCAAACCAATACTTCGCCGTTCCCGACCCGATCCCTCTCCCTCCCTAGCCAGAACGTGGATGTACCGTTGCGGCATCCGAACAATTTCTTGAACTCGACCAAACAGCAGAACGCGAACCCGGGCGACGATCACGGCCACTATTCCATCCGGCAAGTCTTTTGAAAAGTACAATCCCCAGGTGGTCTGGAGGAAGTATGGACGTCCCGGCACAGCTTCGTTCGGAACTATTAGGATGCCCACTCCATCGAGCAGGTTCACGGCGGATACCAAGCCGAGAGAGCGCAAGAGCGTATCCTGCGAGACCACTTTCACCGCGGCCAATAGGTTTGGCCCCTCGACCAGCGAAAGCAACATCCGTCGAGGGTGAAAGTTCGGCACCGGAGACGAAGTCGCGGGGGGAGCGGAAGAAACAGGAGGAGCCATATGATTGTAAAGGCGGAAAACTCGAATCATCGGGGCCAACATCGCCCCCGGAGAGCCTATCATGAACTTCTCTCCGGCGGATTGTAACCAAATAATCCTTTACAGCAACTGTCATGAAACCGTAACATTAATCCAACCGTCAAATGTGACGAAGAGTTTGCTTGACGCCCGCTTCCACAAAGCGGATGATCGAAACTGGGAGGGTCTCACCATGACGAGAATTATGACTGCGGTATCCCTGGGAATCGTGATGTCTGTCGGCGCGATGGCGCAGATGGCCATCTCGGCGAAGTCGGGCCTTATCGCCCACGTCGAAGGCCGAGTGCTGCTCGGCGAACAGGAAGTCGCTCTGAAAATGGGCGGCCGGCTTACAGAAATGAAGCCGGAACAGGAGTTAAAGACGCAAGAAGGTCGCGCCGAAGTGCTGCTGACCCCCGGCGTCATCCTCCGCATCGGTGAGAATTCGTCCATTAAGATGATCGCCAACCGCCTCGAAGACACCCGCGTCCAGCTCACCTCGGGCACCGCAGTCATCGAAGCAACCGAAATCGCGAAAGAACATGCCATCACCATTCTGGTCGGTGATGCCGCCTTCGCCCTTCGCAAAATGGCGCTCCTCAGCCTTGATGCCACCAACGGCGTAAAAGTTTACAAAGGCGAAACCCAGGTTATCGCCGGCGGAAACGCGACTACCCTCCGCGAGGGCCGCGTGATGGAAACCACCGGTGCTTTCGCCGTTGCTCGTTTCGATAAGAACGACACCGACCCCCTCTATCGCTGGGCCAACCGGCGCTCAGAGATGCTGGCGATGGCCAACATCGCCTCCGCCAAGTCAGCCCAGCGGATGGGAAACGGAGGCATGGGCATGGGCTATTCCCAAGGCGGCTGGATGTACAATCCGTACTTCAACATGTACACCTACCTTCCGCTCTCCGGCATGCTCCAGAGCCCCTTCGGCTTCATGTACTACAGCCCGTCCCGCGTGAACAGCTACTACAACCAGTACATTCAGGCGGCGATGCCGGTGCAGAACCCCGGTGCCAACGGCGGCGGTGGTCTCTCCGGCCCCCGGTTCGATAGCGCCGTCGGCTACAACGTGAACAGCCGTGGCGGGATGGCGGCTCCTGGTGGCGGGGCTCCCTCTGGCGGCGGTGCCGCAGCAGCCCCGGCCGCGCCGGCCGCCCGTGGCGATGCCGGTGGTGGCGTTCGTGGCGGCGGCGGCGGCGGAACCGGAAAGTAACCTTACGGTTTCAAACTCCGTTCAAAAAAGCCAGTCGTAGTTTCCAGCAAATGGCGTCGCGCTGCCCCCGCGACGCCATGACTTTTTTGCTGGTAGAACATCAGTTCGAACTGCTTATTCGCCTTCTGGAGAGCATCGATCATGTGCTGGGCATTCTGAAACAGCACGTTGTCGTCCTGGAAATTATGGACGATCATCAACTTGCCTTGTAACTTCGCCGCGTGGGTCACCGCAGAGCTCTCTTTGTAACCGTCCTCATTGCGCGAAGGCAAACCCATGTAGCGTTCCGTGTAGATCGTGTCATAGTGCCGCCAGTCCGTCACTGGTGCGCCCGAAACCCCGGCCGCAAACGCCTCCGGCGCGTTGAACAGAGAATACAGCGTCATATACCCGCCGTAGGACCATCCATAAATGCCCACCCGCTTCTCGTCCACGTAGCCCTGACTCACGAGATACTTCACCCCGGCCAGTTGATCGGCCAACTCCGTCTTCCCAAACTGGCGATGTAGCGGCGCCTCCCAGGCATGTCCTCGCCCTCCCGCACCCCGATTGTCCATTCGCCAAACGACAAAGCCTCGCGTCGCCAGCGCCTGCTCCCAATTCAATCCCGCCCAGCTATCGCGCACCGTTTGCGCGTGCGGTCCCCCATAAACCATCACAATCGCCGGGTACTTCTTCCCTGCTACAAACCCCACCGGCTTGATGATCTGACCGTAAAACTTGTTCCCCCCGGCCTCGAACTGCACCGGTTCGACCGGCTGCAAGGCGTACTCGCTCATCACTGACTTGTTCGCCGGTTGCAACACCGCCAGCTGTTCGCCCGAAATCCGATACAGCGTCCGCTCCGGCGGCGACGTCAAGCTGGAATGCGTGTTCGCGTAAAACGCCGCCGTCGGACTCATCGAAACCGTATTCGTCCCCGCCACCTCCGTCAACCGTACAACCTCCCCCCCGGCTATCGGCACCCGATACAGATGCCGTTCCAGTGGGCTCTCCCTGGTCGCGGTGAAGTAAATACTCTGGGCATCTACCCCCTCCACCGAGTTCACCTCCCAGTCCCCCGACGTCAGTTGCCGCTCCATTTGGCCCTGAGCCGAATACATATACAAATGCCGAAAGCCCGACCGCTCACTCGCCCACAGGAACCGGCCGTCCGGCCAAAACCGCAGGACATCATGGAGATTCACCCAAGCCGGGTCTTTCTCCTCGAGCAGCGTCTTCACCCGGCCATTCGCCACATCCGCCTTCAGTAACTCCAATCGATCCTGCACCCGGCTGAGCCGCTGCACAGCCAACTGCTGGCTTGACGGCAACCAGGCCACCCGCGCAATCAGCGTCTCGGCGGTGGGCCCCAACTCCATCCAGCGCGACTTGCCGCCCTTCACGGCCACCACGCCCAGCCGAACGCTCGCATTCGGCGTACCCGCCTTCGGAAAACGCTGCGGCTCCAGCACCGCTTGAATGGGCTGCGAGTCCACGTGCGGGTGAATCATCTCCGTCCCCACATCGAATTGCAAATACGCAATCGACTTCGAATCCGGAGACCACCACCACGCCCGGCCGAGATCCAGCTCTTCCGGATACACCCAATCCAGCTTCCCGTTCCAAACCGTCTCGCTTCCGTTTGTCGTCAGCCGATGCTCGCGACGGCTGGCAACGTCAACCACGAAAAGATCGCTCCCCCGCCGAAAGCCCACCGAGCGCCCATCCGGCGACAAGTGCCCGTCCTCTTCGGTCTCCACGGTCGCCGTCAACTGCGTCCACTGCTTTGAATCTACGGCCAAGACGAACAGATCTCCGCCGCTCGCCACGAGCAGCCGCTGCCCGTCGTTCGACCACTCGGGCCGGCCTCCCGCCACCCTCCGATTCTGCCATCCAAACGGCTTATTGTTCGGCCGCTCCTTCGCCTTGCCTTCGATATCCTTCAAGTTGGCAAGCTCCGTACGTTGCCCCTTAGCGCAATCGTAAAGCATGAGCGCCTTCTGATCGACCGACAAAAAGCGGTCACCGGAAGGAGCCCAAATCGCGCCGCCGCCCATGCTCGGGCTCGACTTTGCTACCGCTTCAAGGGTCACTGGCTTCGGTTGGGCTCGGAGTCCAGATAAGAACAGTGAGGTGAGGAGAACGAAGGATAGAGTGTGCAAAATCACTCTACTATCATCGTTTATTTCGTTTTTAAAACGATCGCCGTTTAATCACTACGCCGTCGTTCGCATACACGGTTAGATAGGAAGAGTCGGCCTCGATCTTCGCCTGGACCTGGCGCCGCTCGACCGGTGTCAATAGCGATGCGTAGTCGTAAGGCGTCAGCAAAATATAATCAAGGCCTTCCGCCCGTGCGAACAGCGGCGCATTACCCAGAAAGTGGACCAACGCCGCTCGCGTAAGCCGCGGCGCAGGGTGCAGACTAAAGCCGTGGCGATGGGTCACGGCATGAAGCATTCCATCGTCGCTCGCCAGGAACCGAGCGCCGGCCGGGGTGTTCGCATCAATCCAGAAATAGGCCTGACTGCGCAACGGTTGAAGCGCCCGATGCCGATCGAGATCCTCATACGCCGCCCGCAGCGGCACCACACCGCGGCTAACCAGAAGCAGCGCCACCACGCCCGTTGCCACGGTCGCATAACGCGGCAGCGCCGACAGGCCCATCACCAAACCAGCCAAAAGTAGAGGCAAAATCGGCAAAATAGCCCCGGTTTGTGGTCCCTGTTCGCTTAAGAGCAGAGCCATCAGATACGCCACCCCGAATGCCGGATATACACTCGCCGCCCGAATTCGCGACCACCCGTATGCCGACACCAATCCCAGGGCAATCAATCCCGGCTCGGCCAGCGCAGACAAGTTCCCGCTCACAAAAGCGAAGCTCGATTTAAATTGCGCGTTCAAATACCATGCCGCCAACCCCTGCGCCGCCGGATCCGCATGAGCATCCACAAACGAGCGCCACCACCAAGCAGTCCCCAGCAAGACTACTGAAAAAATGGCCCCCTGGCTATACCGTCGACGGAAAAACAACAACGGAATCATGGCCGACAAAGGGACCAGTAACGTCACGGAACTCAAGTAGGTACACGCCGCCGCGATCGACGCCAACACGGCCGCCGCGCGACTGTCCTGCTCCAACGCGTACACGGCCGCTAGCAGCAACGTCAACGTCAACAAGTCGGGCAAGAGGTTTGCGGTTGCCAAAACGAACGAAACGTTCGATCCCAAGAGCAGACAGAGCAACGCCGCCCGCCAATGCTCCCAACCCTGTTGCCGGGCCCAGAAGAAAACCAGAGCCAGCGTCGTCGGTGCCAGTACCCACAACATCCAGCTCAATAAAGTTCGATTGTGCGAGAACGGTGCGAGGTAAGCCGGAAACAACGGAGGCAACCGTGTTTGCGCAGGTTCGCCCGGTACGCTGGCGAGCCGGTAGCCACGGCCATCGGCCAGCGAGAGCCCGGCACTGAAGTAAAGACCGTCCTCGGTCAAGGAGCCAAGTTGCGGCAACTCGCGCGCCGAAATAGCAAACCAGGCCGAGGGCAGCACAGCGATGAGCAGCAATGCCCAGGGAAGCAAACGAAGCATGGGGGAAGGGACTAGAATACCAGTATCCATGCAGATTACTTTTCGCGGCGCTTGCCGCACCGTAACGGGTTCATCCCACGAGATCCAATTCGGCGGCAAGCGAGTTCTGCTTGACTGCGGTTTCTTCCAAGGTCGACGCGCCGAGGCGAATGAAAAAAATCGCTGGTTTGCCTTCCCGCCGGCCGAGGTGGATGCCGTCGTCCTCTCCCACGCCCACATCGACCACAGCGGTAAACTGCCCAAACTCGTGCAAAAAGGCTTCCGCGGGCCTATCTACACTACCGCCGCCACGGTCGACCTCTGCAAATCCATGCTCGCCGACTCCGCCTTCATCCAGGAAAAGGACGCCGAGTTCCTCAATCGCCGCACCTCCCGCAAACGCCGCCTCCAACCCGATTGCCCGGACTGCGAAGTAGAACCCATCTACACCGTCGCCGATGCCAATGCCACCTTCCCACTTTTCCGTGCGATGCCCATGCATGAATCCGCCAACGTTGTAGGCGACATCAGCTACACCGCTTACGAGGCCGGCCACATGCTCGGCTCGTCCTTCGTAAAAGTGGAAGCCGGTGCCACCCGCCTTTTGTTTTCCGGCGATGTCGGCCGCAAGAACCTACCCATCATTCGCGACCCCGAACCGCCCCCCGCCGCCGACTACCTGATCATGGAAAGCACCTACGGCGACCGTCTCCATCAACCCATCGAACACGCCAAAGCCAAGCTCGCCGAAGTCATCAACCGGACCGCCCAACGCGGCGGAAAAATCATCGCCCCCGCCTTCGCCGTCGGTCGCACCCAGCAAATCGTGATGATGGTCAACGAACTCGTCCTCGAAAACAAGATCCCCGATATTCCGGTCTTTGTCGATAGCCCTCTGGCCACCAACGTAACCGAAATCTTCCGGGAACACACCGAATGTTACGACGTCGAAACCGCCCGTTTTCTCGCCGATCACAACGACCCCTTTGGTTTCCGCCGTCTCCGCTATATTCGCGACGTCGAGGAGTCAAAGGCCCTCAACTCCCTCCGCATGCCCTGCATGATCATCTCCGCTTCCGGCATGGCCGAAGCCGGACGCGTCGTTCACCACCTCGCCAATAACGTCCACGACCCTCGCAACACCGTCCTCATCACTGGCTTCCAAGCTGCAAACTCGCTCGGTCGTAAGCTTCTCGATGGCCAACAGGAAGTAAACATCCTCGGCGAACCGTACCGCGTCCGCGCCGAAATCGCCAAGATCAACGAACTCAGCGGGCATGCCGATCAACGAGAGTTGCTCGAGTGGATGGAACCGATCGTGAAAGGATTGAAGCATGTTTTCCTCGTCCACGGAGAACCAACCCAGCAGGAGGCGCTGGCCGCGCTGATTCGGAGCCAATACAACCTCCCGGTTACCATTCCCGAGAGCGGCGACACCTTCGCCTGTTAGTGATAGGATACGGAGCATCGACCATGCTCCGTATCTGCTTCGTCTTCGGGTTTGCACTGGCGTTATTCGCGCAAGAAGATGTCGCCACCCTGCTCGAACAGAAATGCCTCCACTGCCACGGCGGAGGCCTTGAGCTCGGCAAACTCGACCTCCGTACCCGCGCCGCCGTCCTTCGGGGCGGCGAACATGGGGCCACCGTCGTCCCCGGCGCCGCCGCCACCAGTAAGCTTATTCGCATGGTCAGCGGCCTGGATACGCCCCGCATGCCCCTCGGCGGCTCGTTGACCGAAGGCGAAATCCGCCTCCTCACCGATTGGATCAACTCCGGTGCCAAGTACCCCGATCGGCCGCTCGTCGCCAAGCAGTCGGTCGTCTCCACCGAACCGCCCCTCCGCGACGCTGACAAAAAATGGTGGGCGTTCCAACCCATCGCGAAACCCGCCGCCACGATCGACTCGCTCATCAAGGCGAGCCTCGTCAAAAAAGAGCTCCGTCCCGCCCCCCGCGCCGACCGCTCGACCCTCGTCCGCCGCGCCTACCTTGACCTCATCGGCCTCCCTCCCACGCCCAGCGAAGTCGACGCCTTCGTCAACAGCAAGGCTCCCGACGCCTGGTCCCGCCTTATCGACCACCTCTTAGCCTCCCCCCACTACGGCGAACGCTGGGGCCGCCACTGGCTTGATGTCGCCCGCTACGCCGACTCCAACGGCTACGAACAGGACTTCGATCGCCCCAACGCCTGGCGCTATCGCGACTACGTAATCCGCGCCTTCAACGACGACAAACCCTATGACGCCTTCCTCACCGAACAACTCGCCGGCGACGAAATCGACCATCCGACTTACGACTCCCTTACCGCCACCGGCTTCCTCCGCAGCTACGCCAAGGTCGGCTTCCGCGAAAAAGACAATCCCGAGTTTCGCTACGAATACCTCGACGACATGATCGCCACCATCGGCCGCGGCGTCATGGGCTTAACCGTCCAGTGCGCCCGCTGTCACGATCATAAATTCGATCCGATCTCCCAAAAAGACTACTACCGCATGCAGGCGACCCTCTTCGGTTACGTCGAAGTCGACCAGCCCCTCGTCCCTCCCGCCGAAGCCAAAATCTGGCGCGAGGCGAACGCCCGCGTCGACGCCGCCATCACCGAACTCCGCGACCGCATCCGCATCCTCGAAGCCCCCTACGCCGCCCAAATTCTCCCCAACAAGTACAAGCGCTTCCCCGCCAATGTCCAGGAAGCCATCGCCACCCCCGAAGCCCAGCGCACCCCCGGCCAAACCCTCCTCGCCAACCAAGTCACCCGCACGACGCGCGCCTCAGCCGCGGAGATCGACCGCATCTGCTCCCCCGCTGACCTCGCCACCCGCCGCCAACTCAACGCCGAAATCGCCGCCCTCGACAAAAAACGCCCCGCCCCTGTCCCCATGGCCATGAGCGTCACGGACGGCGACTACCGCTTCACCCCCGATGGCCCCGGCGACGAACCCGCCCCCGGCAAAGGCATCAAAGCAGAAGCCATCGCCGGCTCCTTCCTCCACGAAGGTCCCAACCGCTATAGTGCACCGCCGTCCTTCCTCCTCGTCCGCGGCGACATTCACGCCAAGGGCGAACCCATGCGCCCCGGCTTCCCCCGCGCCGCCGATTGGGGCGGCCTGCCCGTTGAAGTTCCCCCTGCCTCCGGCCAAACCTCCGGACGCCGCCTCGCTCTGGCTCGCTGGCTCACCGCCCCCGAAAACCCGCTCACCGCCCGCGTCATGGCCAACCGCCTCTGGCATCACCACTTCGGCCGCGGCATCGTCCCCTCGCTCGACAACTTCGGCCGCATGGGCGACAAGCCTTCGAACCCGGAACTCCTCGACCTCCTCGCTACCGAACTCGTCACCCGCCGCTGGAGCCTCAAATCCATGCACCGGCTCATTATGACGAGCGAAACCTATCAACAAGCGTCCGCGATCGAAGACCCCGCCGCCCTCTCCTCCGACCCCACCAACAAACTCCTCTGGCGCTACCCCATTCGCCGCCTCGAAGCCGAAATCGTCCGTGACCAGGTGCTTGCCGTTAGCGGAACCCTGAACCAAACCCAGTTCGGCCCCGCCATCTTCCCTCCCCTCCCCGCCGAGCTCCTCGCCTCCAGCGCCAAAGGCATCTGGAACCAGCAGCCCGACGGCCCGGAAACGTGGCGCCGCAGCGTCTACGTCTACCGCAAACGCGGCTTGCCCTTCCCGATGTTCGAGACCTTCGACCTGCCCGATCAAAACATCGCCTGCGGAGCCCGCAACGTCTCGACCGCCCCTACCCAGGCCCTCTACCTGATGAACGATCCGTTCCTTCTCCGCCAAGCCCATCTGTTCGCCGAACGCATTCGCGAGGCGGGCGGAGACCCCGTCGCCACCGCGTTCCGCCTCGCCCTGGCCCGCGGCCCCAAGCCCGAAGAGCGCACCGCCGTCGCCACCCTCGATCTCGACGCACTCGCTCAGGTCGTCCTCAACCTCAACGAATTTCTCTACCTGCGATAACCATGCAATCCCGGCGTAAATTCCTTCTCGAAGCCGGCGGCGGTCTCGGCGCTCTCGCCCTCACCTCGCTCGAAGCCGCCACCCACCACGCCCCCCGCGCCAAGCGCGTCATATCCCTGTTCATGAGCGGCGGCGTCAGCCACATGGACACCTTCGACCCCAAACCCGCCCTCGCCCGCTACGCCGGCCAACCCCTCTCCGGCAAAGGGGATATCGTCGTTCGCCAAGGCCACCCCGGGCCCCTCATGCCTTCGCCCTTCAAGTTCCACCGCCACGGCCAAAGCGGCCTCGAAGTCAGCGAACTCTTCCCCAAACTCGGCGCGCTCGCCGACGAATACGCCCTCATCCGTAGCGTCTTCTCGAAATCCAACGACCACGTCCAAGCCCACTACGCCCTCTCCAGCGGCCAAATCCGCATGGGCTTCCCTTCTCTCGGCGCCTGGGTCACCTACGGCCTTGGCTCCGTCAACAAAGACCTCCCCGGCTACGTCGTTCTCTATGACCAACGCGGCGGCCCGTTCGGCGGCCCCGCCAACTGGACCGCCGGTTTCATGCCCGCCGCCTACCAGGGCACCGTCTTCCGCGCCTCCGGCGATCCCATTCTCGATCTCAAGCCGCCTCCCGGCCTCTCGAACGACGAGCAGCGCAAACGCCTCGCCGCCCTCGCCAAACTCAATGCGATCGATGCCGCGCAGACTCCGGCCAACACCGAACTCGCCGCTCGCCTGGAAAGCTACGAACTCGCCTACCGGATGCAGAGCGCCGCGCCCGAAGCCGTCGACCTCGCCAGCGAATCCGCCGCTACGAAGGCACTTTACGGCCTTGACCAAAGCCACACCGAACCCTTCGGCCGCCAATGCCTCATGGCCCGCCGCCTGGTCGAACGCGGCGTCCGTTTCGTCCAGCTTTATCACGGCGGCCTCGGCAACCAGAACCTCGACACCTGGGACGCCCACGAAGACGTCCGCTCCAATCACACCCGCCACGCCGCCGCCACGGATACCCCCATCGCCGGCCTTCTGACCGACCTGAAGGCTCGCGGCATGCTCGACGATACCCTTGTCATCTGGCACGGCGAATTCGGCCGCATGCCCATCTCCCAACGAGGCCTCGGCCGCGACCATAACCCCGGAGCCATGTCCATCTGGATGGCCGGGGCCAAAATCCGGGGTGGACAAGTCATCGGCTCCTCCGACGAGTTCGGCTACAAGGCCGAGGAACAGCCCATCAGCGTCCACGACTTCCACGCCACCATTCTTCATCTACTTGGGCTTGAACACACCAAGCTCACCTATCGCTTCAATGGCCGCGAAATGCGGCTCACCGACGTATACGGCACGCCCATTCCGCAAATTGCATGACCAAGGCCTGGGCTCTCGTCGGTCTCCTCTGGGTGGCCTTTTGCCTCAACTACATCGACCGGCAAGTCGCCTTCTCCATCTTCCCCGCCCTCCGCCGCGAGATGGGCTTCACCGCCACCGAGCTAGGCTGGGTCGGAACCGTCTTCCTCTGGAGCTATTCGCTCGCCCTGCCCTTCGCCGGACGTCTCGCCGATCGAACCGACAAGCGACGCCTCATCGCCGCCAGCATGCTGCTCTGGAGCCTGGCCATCTGGGGATCCTCCGCCGCCACCGGCGTGGGTTCGTTTTTGTTCTGGCGCGGCATCATGGGCATAACCGAAGCCCTCTACTTCCCCGCCGCCGCCGGCTTCATCGCCAGCATCCATAGCGCCGGAACGCGTAGCCGCGCCCTCGGCCTCCACCAGAGCGCTCAGATCTTCGGCGGAGCCCTCGGAGGCTGGTACGGCGGCTGGAGCGCTGACGGGCCCGGATGGCGCACTGGGTTCACCACCCTCGCCGTCGCCGGCATCGCTTACGCCTTCGTCCTCTGGTTCGTCCTCCCCCGAACGGAACGAACCCATCGTGACGCCTCCAGCGCCGGCAGCATCTGGTCGCCCACCTTCTGCTGGCTCGTCGCCACGTTTTTCGGTTACTGCGGCGTCCTCTGGATGCTCTACGCCTGGCTTCCCAGCCACCTCGGCGATCGCTTCGGCTTCTCGATGGCTGAAGCCGGCTGGCGCGGAACGGTCTTCCTCCAGGGCAGCTCTTTTGTAGGAATTCTCGTCGGCGGCTATTGGGGAGACCGCACCGGCCGCCGCCTCTTCTTCGCCGCGCTCGGTATGCTGCTCAGCCCCATCTTCGGCTATCTCGCCTTCGCCGCCCCTACTCTCGAAGGCTCCATCGTCGCCGCGATCGGCTTCGGCCTCGGCTCCGGCCTCGTCATGGCCAACCTCTTCGCCGCCGCCTTCGCTCTCGTCGGCCCCGGTCGGCACGGCTGGGCCGCCGGTCTCCTTAACATGGCCGGCGGCATCTCCGGCGGCATCGGCATGTTGCTCGCCAGCTACTCGAAGGACAGCGCCGGCTTCGTCGGACTCTTCACGATCCTCGCCGCCTCGCGCCTTCTGATCACGGTTCGGCGATCACCACGTGATGCCGCGTCTTGACGTTCGTA
>JBBRIO010000075.1:0-13682 GCA_038220855.1 Bryobacterales bacterium
AGCCCGCGCCACGGATCGAGCCACCTCACCATCCAATTCGTTATATACTTCCGCCATGATTGCGTTGGTCGGCAGCACTGACACCCTTCCCTCCTCTGAGGAGAAACGAGCCATCGTCGACCAGATCGTCTCCAGCCAAACTCTGGGTCGGTCCGACCAGCTAAAGGCCTTTCTCCAATTCGTTTGCGAGTCCGAAATCAATGGCCACGGAGCCGATCTCAATGAGTATCTGATCGGCGTCCAAGTGCTCGGCCGGCGAGAAGGATACTCCACCTCGGACGACGCCACCGTCCGGACCCGCGCCCACTCGCTCCGCCGAAAGCTCCTCGACTACTACCTCCTCGAAAACCCCACCGCCGAAATTCGCGTCGAACTCCCCAAAGGTTCCTACTGCCCCGTCTTCACCCGCGCCGAGCCCACGCTCATCCCCCCTTCCGCCCCACCGCCCCCTACGAATCGCAGCTGGATTGCCGCCGCCTTCGCCACTGTCGCTCTGGCCGCGGCTGTCGGCTTCTACCTCGGCCATCGCACCGCCTCGCCCGATCTCCCCCAAGTTTTGAAAGAAGCCTGGGCGCCTATCCTCGAACCCGGCAGCAATGTCCTCGTCTGCGTCGCCACCCCGTTCCACCTTCTCATTCGTCCCGGCCCCCCCGAGGCCGAGAGCAAGCTCTACCGCCCCGTTCCCAACTCGCCCGAAATCACCGCTTGGTATCGCGAACGCCATGATCTTCTCCCCGGCCAAAGACTGTTCATGAACTTCGGCCACAACTCGCCCATGTACGGCGATGTTGCCGCCCTCCTAATCACCTCGCGGCTCCTCGACCGGGCCCACGTAAAGTTCGAAGTTCTCCCCGAACGAGTGGTCACTCCATTCGGAATGCGCAACCGCAACGTCGTCGTCCTCGGTCGCCCCGAGTATAGCCGGGCCGCCCGTCTCATCCTCGAAAAGGCCTGGTTCGGTCTCACCTACAATCGGGCGAACGACGGCATCTCCGTCTGGTACCCCAACCCCACCCCCGACAAGCCCCTCTTCCTCAACCACCCAAAACATCGCTACGGACTCATTTCCGTCCTTCCCAGCGACGGCGAAAACGGCGACCAATATCGAACCATCGTCATCTCCGGCACCAACTCCGCCGCCGCCCACGCCGCCGCCGAGTTCCTCGCTTCGCCCGCCCACATGCAGCGACTCAAGGATCGTTTTCGGGCAGAAGGTTCCATCACTTGGCCCAAGGCTTGGCAAGTGGTCGTCCAGTCCAGCTCGGAACAGATGCTGCCCCTCGACGTCGCCTACTTTACCCACCGAACCATCGCCCCTTAATCCGTTTTGAACGGTTCTCTACATCCAGCAAACCGTTGCAAACAAAGAATATTCTTGTTTTGGCCACATCCCTAAATCATACTTGTCATTCGGCGTGCCCGCCACGCTTTGTATGAACCCCAATGAATTCCAAAACCCTTCTCGCGACCTATCTGCTAGTCGCGATTTCCATCCCTCTCCACGCCCAATCCGGTCTCGGCAAGATCACCGGCTCCATTACCGATAGCTCCGGCTCATCCGTCCCCGGGGCTATCGTCTCGGCCAGGGAATCCCGCACCGGTCAGATTCATAACGCCACCTCCAACGTCACGGGCGTCTACGTCATCACCCCTCTGCCCCTCGGCACCTACGCCATCGACGTCAAGAAGGAAGGCTTCAAAGCCGTCTCCCGAACCAACCTCATCATTGACGTCAACACCGGCCTAACCATCGACGTCGTCCTGGAACCCGGCAGCGTCTCCGAGAAGATCACCGTCGAAGCCACCGGCGCGGTCATCCAAACGGAGAATGCCTCCATCGGCAACTCCCGCTACGAAGTCCAAATCAAGAACCTCCCCGTCATCGTCCGCGAAATCCAAACCCTCGTCGGCCAAACTGCCGGCGTCCCCGCGGGCTCCACTGATGTCATCGGCGGAACCTTCAACCAGGGCGGACGCAGCGCCATGCAGGTCGCCTCCGACGGCGCCCAAGTCAACTCCTTCCAGACCACCGCTTGGCCAGCCATCGACGGCATCGGCCGCCGCGCTGACCTCTCCCTCCCCTCCCTCGACGCCATCGCCGAGGTGAAGTTCATTTCTGGCGGCACCAACGCCGAATTCTCACAACCCACTCAAGTCATCGTCGCCACCAAAGGCGGCACCAACGGCCTCCACGGCTCCGCATACGAGTTCTACCGCTCCGGCGGCATGGGTGCCCGCCGCTGGGAGGACGCCGTCCGCACCTCCTTCGTCCGCCACCAATTCGGCGGCACCCTCGCCGGTCCTATCAAGAAAGACAAAAGCTTCTACCTCTTCTCTGCCGACCTCTTCCGCCACACCGCCACCCAAATCTCGAACGTTCGCTACCCGACTCAAGCCGAGCGCTCTGGCGACCTCCGCTCCTTCCAACAGCGCGTCGACGCCGCCGGACGCCCCGCCGCCGTCACCCCCCTCGACCCCCTCAACGCGGGCCTTCCCTTCCCAAACTCGACCATCCCCACCTCCCGCCTCAGCCCCGTCGCCCTCGAACTCCTGAAGCTGATTCCCGACGCCCCGCTCCCCACCGGCCTAATCGCCAACTTCAATGCGGTCTACTTCAAGCCGCTGAAAGACAACTCCGAAAAGTACGATCTCCGCTGGGATCACAACCTCTCCGCAGCAGACCGCTTCTTCGTTAAAGCCACTATCGCCCACCTCGACCAAGCCTCCCGCTACGCCGGAGATGTCCCCGGCTCCCTCGGCTCCTCCTTGAAAAACCAATGGAACCAAACCATCGGCGCCACTTGGACCCGCGTCGTCAACCCCAACTCGGTCTTGAACCTCCAGTTCACCTTCCGCAGCCTGCCTTTCAAGAACACCCCTAGCGGCGGCGACCAAAAATTCGCCGTTGCGATCAAGGATCTCAACCCCGCAGCCCCCTTCGCAGGTCCCCCCGCCATTGCCATCGGCGCCAACGCCGTCGGCATCGGCGTGCTCTTCGACCGCCTCCTCTTCAACTATTCCGCCGACTACAACTGGGCCGCCGACCCAACATACACGCTCTCCTTCGGCCGCCACACCATCAAGACCGGTGCCTCCATTCTGAAAGGCTGGAAGACCACTGAACTGGCCTCTCCGCCCTACGGTCGCTTTACCACCGCCAGCGACTTCAACAATCCCCGGTCCACCTCCTCCGCCTCGGGTGACGCTTTTGCCGATTTCCTCCTCGGCTACCCCAGCTCCACCGACGTAACCATCGGCGAGTACGGCGGCTTCCAAACCAAACGCAACTATAGCCTCTTCCTACAGGACGATTGGAAGATCACCTCGCGCCTCACGCTGAACTACGGCCTCCGTTACGACAACTACGGCTACTGGAACGAAACCAACGGCCGCGCCGCCGTCGCCGATATGCAGACCGGCAAGATCCTGATTCCAAACGGCAGCACCTCCAAGATCCATCCCGCCTTCCAGCCCTTCGCCAACCGCTACATCGAAGCCAGCGCCCGAGGCCTGCCTAACACCTTCATCAATCCGAACAAATTCAATTTCACCCCCCGCGCCGGCTTCGCCTACCGCATGCGGGATACCTTTGTTCTTCGCGGCGCCTTCGGCATTTATAACGTCGATAACAACGTCAGCGAATACCGCGGTCAGGTCAACGTCGCCCCGTTCACTCGCCGCGCCAACCTCACCCGCTCGCTTCTGCTCTCCCAAAACGTGAACGTCAACAGCGTCTATACCTTCCAGAATCCAGCCGCCGACTCCTCCACCGCCGGTGCCGACACCCAGCTCACCACCCTCGATGGCTTCGCCCCGGACTACCCCACCATGCAGGTCACCGCCTGGAACTTCACGCTCGAAAAACAGCTCGGCAATCGCATTGGCATCCGCAGCACTTACGCGGGCAACTTAGGGAAGAATCTCTCCCGCTCCGTCCGCGTCAACTCCTGCGTCGCCAGCCCTACCGAATGCCTCGCCCGCCCCGCCAACGATCCGACCGGCCGGAAATGGACCCAATTCAACACCAACGCAGGCCAGCGCGCTGGCGACGGCGAATCCAATTATCACGCGATGGAACTGGAAATCACCCGTCGATTCGACAAGGGCCTCTTCCTAAACGCCAACTACGCCTACGCCAAAATCATGCGCATGGACCCCATCGCCTCGGACCCCATCAACAACCCCTTCAGCCCCTACGACTGGGGCCCCGTCCCCGGGCAACCCGCCCATGTGTTCCACTTCAACTTCGTCTACGAAGTCCCCTTCGGCCCCGGCCGTAAGTTCCTCGCCGGTCGCAGCCCTGCCTCGTACATCCTTCGCGGATGGTCCTTCTCCGGCATGGGCACCTGGCAGGCCGGCGACTATCTCACCGTCACGGCCCCCAACGGACAAACCCCCACCGGCGCCAGCACCAATCGCGCCGACCGCCTCGCCGATGGCCGTAGCGACCAATCCGGCCGCACTCGCAACGCCCAAGCCTTCCAATGGTTCACGCCATCTGCCTTCGCTCAACCCGCGTTTCTCAACGCTTCCGCCACCCGGCCCACCCGCCAATTCGGAACCTCCGGCACCGGCGTCGTCATCGGACCCAGCTTCTTCAGCTACGACACGACCATGTCCCGCACCTTCGCCATCGCCGAACGCTACCGCCTCCAAATGCGCGCCGAACTCTTTAACCCGTTCAACGTGCCCATGCTCGGCGTCCCAGACCTCAGCGTCGTCAGCCCCACCTTCGCGCGCATTCGCACTTCCAATCCCGCCTACTCGCCCCGCAACCTGCAAATCGGAATGAGACTCGACTTCTAATGAAACTTCTACTCGCCCTCGCGCTCACCGTCCCCTTCGCCATCGCCGGCGATCTGTTCACCGATGATTTCTCCCGCTTCCCTCCAGGCTGGTTCAGCCAACCCGTCGGCCAACTCAATGGCGCGATTCAGGAGTATCACTATCTCGCCCACCGTGGTGTCCCCACCGCTCCCTGGGAAAACGCTATCGTCCACCAGGACGCTTGGCTCGCCAGCGACGAGGACGGAATCCCCTACGTCGAACAACACATGATCGCCAACAACGATCGCGTCGATTGGTTCCAGCCACTGTTCATCACCGGCGACCCCGCCTGGACCTCCTACAACGTCGAAGTCCAAGTAAAGCCGCTCAGCCTAACGGGCGATTCCGGCGTCGCCTTCCGCTACCACACCAACCGCCACTTCTATTACTTCGCCCTACGCAACGGCAAAGAGGCCGTCCTCCGCCTCCGCCTGCCCATTGACGACAAGCTCCGCGTCGGGAACTGGCGCGAACTCGGAGCCGTCCCCTTCAAATACGAAACCACCCGATATTACAACCTGAAAGTCGAAAACGAAGGCCCGAAGATCCGCGCCTACATCGACGGCAAGCTCGTCCTCGAAGCCACCGACAACGAGATCACCGCCGGCCGCGCCGGTCTCAGCGCCACCATGCCCACGCGCTATCGCGACTTCAAGGTCACCGCCTCTGACTCCACCATCGCCGCCATCAAAGCCACGATCAAAAAGCGCGAAGCCGAACTCCTCCAACTCCGCGCCGGCAACCCCAAGCCCAAACTCTGGAAGAAGTTCGCCACCCCCAAATTCGGTGCCGGCCGCAACATCCGTTTCGGCGATCTCGATGGCGACGGCCAAATCGACATGTTGATCGCTCAGAACATCCCGCGCGTCCGCGGCGACGCATTTGACGCTATCTCGTGCCTCACCGCCGTCACCCTCGAAGGAAAAGTCCTCTGGCAAAAGGGCCGCCCAGACCCCCGCAACGGCCTGCTTACCAACGATACCCCGTTCCAAATTCACGACCTTGACGGCGATGGCAAAAACGAAGTCGTCATGGTCCGCGATTTCAAACTCCAAGTCCTCGAAGGCCGCACCGGCGAACCCCGCATCACCGTCCCCATGCCCGCCATGGACCCCACCGCCATCGAGCGCCCCTACGAGAAAAATTCGGGCGACTCCATCGCGTTCCTGAATCTCTCCGGCGGCAAAACATCCTCCGAAATCCTCGTCAAAGATCGCTACAAATCCTTCTGGGTCTACGACAAGAACTTAAAGCCGCTCTGGCAGGGGAGCGGCCAAACCGGCCACTTCCCCTACCCCCTCGATATCAACGGCGACGGCAAGGAAGAGTTCGCCCTCGGCTACACCCTCTGGAGCCCCGAAGGCAAGCGCATCTGGTCGCACGATACCGAATATAAAGACCACGCCGACGGAATCTACATCGGCAACTTGAGCGCCGATCCCAAAGCCGCTCCGAAAGTTTACTCCTGCGGCTCCGACGAAGGCTTCTTACTCTGGGATATCAAAGGAAACTTACTCAAACACACCCACATCGGGCACGCCCAGTCACCCAGCATCGGCAAGTACCGCATGGACGTCCCCGGGCTCCAACTCATGACGATTAACTTCTGGCGTAATCCCGGAATAATTAGTGTATTTGACTCCGAAGGCAATTTACTCTCGCAGACCGAACCCATTCATTCCGGCAGCCCGATCCTACCCGTGAATTGGCGCGGCGACGGCCAGGAGTTCGCCATGCTCTCCCCCAATATCAAAGAGGGCGGCATGATCGACGGACAATCCCGCCGCGTCGTCATGTTCCCCGACGATGGCCACCCCGATCTTGCCTTCGCGGTCATGAATCTCACCGGCGACGAACGCGACGAGATCGTCGTGTGGGATACGAAGGAGGTCTGGATCTACACACAGGACCGCCCGTTCACCGGAACCCGGATCTACGCCCCCATCCGCAACCCGGAGTTCAACGAATCGAACTACCGGACCACCGTTTCTCTGCCCGGCTGGAAGCAAGTCCAAAAGTAAGCGGTTAAACGCTAACCTGGTCTTCAACTCCTCAGACGGGCGACGCGAAAGTTCTCCTTGGCGGCCATCCCGCAGCTTCACGGTTGGGCCGTCGCAACCCCCAAGTCCATGGCTTCCACCCGATTCAGATTCACGATCTGCTGGCGATTCACCCGAAAAAACGTCGATGAATCAAACTGCTGTTCGAACGCATGCGGCATCCTGCGAATCAGCTGCTTCCCGCCAAAAAACGACCGCGCGTCGTTCCCCTCCGACTTCATTAGCAGAATGGCGGCTAGGCACACAATCCAACATCGATCCCCATCGCGTCCGAGCACCTGCGCTAGCTGCTCCGAACCTCCAGCACCGTCGAGGGCCCCGCAACACCCGGCGTGAACTCGCTCGGTAAATCAACCGTAGTAAGAGCTTTTTCCACTTGTGCTGCCGTCACGATGATTCCTGCGAGCCCTTTCCGCCCCTGCCGGAATGGCGGGTCGGTCATCAAAGCAAACCGGAAAACTCCGCGTTGCTCCCGAGACTACCGGCTCTAACCCCTAAAATTGCGATCACCTGGCTCCGGCTCCGTCGGGCGCTTGCGATTCCGGACCCGCTCGAACGCACCCGCCAAAGCCCACAATCAAGGCGACCGCCACCAGAATCCGACCCATTTTCTTCCTTCGCCTCTTTTTTCTAACAGGTTCAAACTCACGATTCACAAGGTGAAAAAATAAAGTTGCTCCTCGCATCACTATGACTACAAGTCACTTATCGATTTCGACCAAACCACCTCGATCCGATTCAGTACTCCCGGCGTCGTAAATTAATACTGAGGAAGCGCTTGTCCCCCGTCTCGGGGTCAGGCGCTTTTCTGTTTCTACCAACGCAAGTAAGGAGTCACCATGACCGAAGATCAAAAGGCACAGCGAGCCGAAACCGCCCGGGAAAACGGTGCCAAAAGCAAAGGCCCCGTCTCGGAAGCCGGCAAATACATCAGTTCCTTGAACGGCATCACCACCGGCGACCATTTGGACGTCCTCAAAGAGGAACTGCCCGAATGTATCGCCCTGCTTTCCACCGATTGCCGGCAGGCCTACGTCCGGCTGTATCAGCGGCATTACCGGCAGTACAAACCCGAATCTGGCTGCGAACAAACCTTGCTCCGGCACATGTGCGTCGAACTCTTCAGCCTCGAACGGACGATCTCAATGGAAACCTACGCCCGGCAGCATGACCTCGACGAAACGTTGCGAGCTTATCCGGATATGACGGATAAAGCCCTCGAATTATTCAGCTTCATCAGCGGTGTGCAAAAAGACAAAGTCTGGCGGGCGATCGAACGGCAGAAGAAGGCGCATCTGGCCGCCTACGGTGCCTATCAAAGACTGTTCAAACAAACCCGTCGCGATTTCCCGGTCGTTCCGCCGGAGCCCGTGAATTCCGACGCGGATAGGAACATGGCCGAAGAACCATTACCGCCCCCGGAAGTGGTCGCCGAAGCAATCGCACACGCGGACCGCGCAAAAAACGAACCCAGCTATAAGTTACCCCGTTGGGTCGCGGAAATGCTTCTAGACGAGGCACTTATGGCCGAAATCGCCCCTGGTTACGACGTCGACGAATTGCTCGAAAAGCTGACGGCCGCGCCCGTTCCCTTGGCTGCGTAAAAATCACGAGGGCTAACGATGGGCGACAATGCGGACATGCTAGAAGCCATAACACGCGATCCTGAACTGATGCCCGGAACGCCCGTATTTCGTGGCACTCGCGTTCCCGTTCAAACGATGTTCGACTAAATCGAGAACGGGGAATCGCTCGAAGAGTTTCTGGAAGGATTTCCCACCATCAGCCGGGAACTTGCCCTCCAGGTTTTGCGGGAATCAACCTGACTTCGCCTTAGGTCGCCTCGGGCACCGAACCGCGCGCGTCAGCAAGCGGACCCTCATAACGAATCTGGATGAGCCCATCAGCCAATCAGGCCGCAAGGGCCAAAAACGAACCCAGATGGGCGTCGGCCTGACTTACGATGCAACAAGCTGTAAACAAATAACTTAGAAGGAATCACGGTCCACATTCGCCCGCAATAAATCGCTCAAAAAACGTGCCAAAACCTGATGAGAACTTCGTCTGGAGCGAGTTTGAGGACGAGCTCTGAATTGCGAAAGCCCCCGTCCGCTCCTTTACGGTCGCCGCCAGCACCGAACCGTGCGCGTCAGCAACCGGACCCCTTAACGATCGGACTTGTGCAAGTCCTCCTGGAGAGGCCGATTAACCAATTGATCATTCACGCCGGAAGGGCCAAAAACGAACCCAGCCGGGCGTCGAGCTATGGCCCGATGCAAGAAACTCGAAATAAACAACTTAGGAGGAATCAGCGCCCATATTCGCATGCAAAGAATTATTCAAAAAACAAGCGCCAAACCTCACGAGAACTTCGTCTGGAGCGAGTTTAAAGACGAGTTCTGCGTTGCGAAAGCCCCGTCCGGTCCTTTACGGTTGCCGCCAGCACCGAACCGCGCGCGTCAGCAAGCGGACTATTGTAAATATCGAACATGGGCCAAAAACGAACCCAGCCGGGCGTCGAGCCACTACACGACGCAACAAGCTGTAAATAAACAACTTAGGAGCAGCTAGCGCCCATATTCGCCCATAAAAAACCGCTCGAAAAACAAGCACCAAGCCAAAACCGAACCAGTAAATCGCGCTACACGTTCTCCCGTAACCCGGCGATTTTCTCGTTCCGTAAGTACTCGTACCGGTTGATCCAAACCCCGTGTTTCGACGCCGCCCGGCCAATCTGCAACCGCCGCGCAAAGTCCTTCACCGGACCATAACCATGGATAAACGAAATCACCGGAGTCTCCCCGGCCATCCTCTGCGCATCCCGGATCTTCAGCAGTTGCGCCTCCTCACCCACCGGATGCGTCTCCTCCGGCTCCGGATACTTGAACTGCTCCAACCGCGAGAAATACGGCTGATCCTGAATCCCCAGCCAATTGCTCAACGCCCTCACGAGTAACCCCTCGTCCAGCGCCGGGTTGTTCCGCTTCAACTGCTCGCCGTAAAACCGCAGAATCACCGGCCAATGCATCGTGAACAGCTTCACGTGGAACGCCGTCGCCACCGTCCGGAAATCGAACCCGCTCACCGTCGTAAACGGCGGCGGAAACGTCCCGAACGCCAGCGCCATCCGCGCCGGCAGCGTCTCCCGCAGCTTCACGGCCAACTCGCTCGAAAGCCGAGCTTTGCACCGCAGCCAGTCGCCCAGCCCCGGCTGATCCACCAGCGCCTGCAGCAACGGCCCCCGCCCGCCGTCGTCGGTCAGCCAGCGCTCCAAATGCCGATTCGAAAGGCCCCCGTGCAGCAGCCGGTAAACCCCCATCGCCTCCCGCTGCATCCGCTCAAAATCGAACCCGCCCAGCTTCGCCAACTGCGGGTTAAAGTCCAGAAACACGTCGTCCAGCATGTACGGCGGATACTCCGGCCAGTCGTACCGAATCCCGTCAATGTCCGGGTACACCCGCAGCAAGTCCCGCGTCAGCGCCAGCGTGTAGTTCGTAATGTGCGGGCTCGCCAGCGACCCGTTGTTCGCAAACCGCCGCGGCGGCACGCGCCCATCCGGCAACCTCGGCTTGTCCTCATCCACCGGCCCGCCAAACTGCACCCGATACCCCGGCGGAATCGCCGCCTGGATCTGTAGGTACACCTGGATATGCTTCGCCTGCGCCGCCCGAATGAACCGCGCGATAATCGGCCCCTCCCGCTCCGTCAGCGCGTCCGGCTCCGAGGGCTGATACCGCAGCCCGGCATAGATCTTCTTGTCCGGCCGGAAGCTCGGCGAAGTCCGCACGAACAGCTCCCGCTTGCCCCACTGCGGCCGATCCAGCAGCCGCACCGATCCCGCCCCCGCGTCGATGGGAGGCTCCCGGCTCCCCGTCTTCTCGTCCGCCGGCTCCATCACATAGGGCGACGTCGCCACATGCGTCACCCCCGCCGCCGATAGCCGATCCAGGATCGCGTCGACCCCTTCGTTCTGGATCGATTCTGGCATCACCGTTACGCCCGTCATCATCTACAAGCTCCTAATCCGCAGGTCGCGGAACTCAACCGAAGACTTCTCCAGATGGATCTGCAAACCCACCCGGCCCTCGCCCGCCGGCACCTCGCCCGCTGCGGCCAACATCCCATTGAACCAAACCCGGCACTGCGCCCCTTGCACCACCACGCGCAGCCACACCCAAACCCCCTCGTGGTCAAACGGGATCGTGCTACGAACCCGCCCGTATATGCTACCCGTCGGGTACACCGCGTCCGGCGGAGAGAAGATCTGCACCTCCCATCCCCGATCGCGCGTCTTGTCCGGCGACCCCCTAAAGAAGATCCCCGCGTTCACATGGTTATGGGTGCACACCGCCGTCTCCAGCTCACAGTCCCCATACCCCTTGGGGGTATACAAAATCCCGTTCCCGTTCGCCCCCACAATCGCCCCGTCCCGCACGAACCATGTCCCGCCGTCCCGCAGTCCCCAGCCGTCGATCGAGTCGTACCGGTCCCACCGCACCACCCCCGGCAGCTCTTCTATCTCCATCTTCCGAACCTCAAACGGATGCCCCAACTTCACGAAGCTGATGAACCCCGTCGCCTGCCCGTCCACGGTCGTATCCTGCAGCAACTCCCCGTCGATCAGTACCCGTAACCGCTTCCCCTCCAGCGTCACCTCGGCCCGATGCCACACCCCGTAGCTCGGCGGCAGCAACTTTGTGGGGGCCGTCCGCCCCGCCACCGCCCCCGTCACATTGGCCGTCAACTTCCCGTGGAAATCGTGCGCCAACTGCACCGGAACCCCTGATAATGCGGGCCTTCCCCACCGCGGAGCCCGCAGCAAAAGCAGCGTCTCGCACCACTGGGCCAGCTTGTATTCGAAGGCCAATCGGAAGTTTTCGTACTCGCGTGCTGGATCAAACCCCATCCGGTCAATCATACTGGTATATACATGGGTGTTGTCCTCTCCGCTTCGGCGGTCTCCAAACGCTTTGGAGCCCAGCCGCTTTTTGAAAATCTGACTCTGGCGATCCACGATGGGCAACGCATTGGTCTCACCGGTCCTAACGGGGCCGGCAAGTCCACGCTTGTCAAAATCCTGGCTGGTCTCGAACCTCCCGACTCCGGAACCCGTTCCGTGCGCAAGCAGGCCGTCATTGCCTACGTCGAGCAGGACTCGTTCTTCCCGGAAGGCATCTCCATCCGCGAGGTCCTCGAACACGCGCTCCGCGAAGCCCCGCTGTCGGCCCAGGAAAAGACCGTCCGCATTGAAATGGAAGCCAGCCGCGCCGGCCTCAACGATTTCGACATGCAGGCCGCCGCCCTCTCCGGTGGCTGGCGCAAACGCCTCTCCATCGTCGCCGGCCTCGTCCGCGAACCCGCCGTCATCCTCCTCGACGAGCCCACCAACCATCTCGATATCGATGGCATCATCTGGCTCCAAGGCGCCTTGAAGCAAGCCGAATGCGCCGCCCTGTTCATCAGCCACGACCGCTACTTCCTCGAACAGGTCGCGACGCACATGGGCGAAATCAACAAGACCTACCCCGACGGCATGTACTTCGTCGAAGGCAACTACTCCAAGTTCCTCGAACGCCGCGGCGACTTCCTCATGGCCCAGCAGCGCTATCAGGAGTCGCTCCAAGCCCGCGTCCGCCGCGAAATCGAATGGCTCCGCCGCGGTGCCAAAGCCCGCACCACCAAAGCCAAAGCCCGCGTCGACGAAGCCAACCGCCTCATTGACGAACTCGCCGAAGTCTCTGACCGCAATGCCGAACGCGCCACCGCCGGCGTGAACATGACAGCCTCTAAGCGGCAGACCAAACGCCTCATCGTCGGCGAAAGGGTCGCCAAAGGCTACGGCGGCCGCACCCTGTTCGAGAACCTCGACGTCACCCTCACCGCCGGCATGCGTCTCGCCCTCGTCGGCGGCAATGGCTGCGGTAAGTCCACCCTGCTCCGCATTCTCAGCGGCGACATCGAAGCCGACTCCGGCACCGTCGAACGCGCCGAGCATCTGAAGATCGTCACCCTCGACCAGAACCGCCGCCTCACCGACGAGACCGTCACCCTCCGCCGCGCCCTCTGCGACGCCGGCGATACCGTCATTTTCCAAGGCCGTCCCATCCACGTCATCGCCTGGGCCAAACGCTTCCTCTTCCAGGAAGAGCAACTCGTCCAGCCCGTCGCTCAGCTCTCCGGCGGAGAACGCGCCCGCGTCCTGCTCGCTAACCTGATGCTGCAACCGGCCGACGTCCTCTTCCTCGACGAGCCCACCAACGACCTCGACATCCCCACCCTCGAAGTCCTCGAAGAAAACCTCCTCGCCTTCACGGGGGCCATGGTCCTTGTCACCCACGACCGTTACCTGCTCGACCGGATCGCCAACACCGTCCTCGCCCTCAACGGCGACGGCACCTGGGGAACCTTTGCCGAGTACTCGCAATGGGAGCAGGAACGGGCCCGGCCGAGCTCAAAGAAAGAGACGGTCAAGCAAATGACCGCCGCCCCGCCCGTCAAGAAGAAGGTCAAGCTCAGCTACATGGACCAACGGGAATGGGACGGCCTCGAAGTTAAGATCCACGAGGCCGAGGCCGCCGTCGCGGCGGCCAACTACACCGAACACGAAGTGCTCCAAGCCGAAGTCGATCGGCTCTATCAGCGCTGGGCCGAACTCGAAGGCAAGCTCAAGAACTGAATATTGGAGCCCCGGTGCAAACGGTGCCGGTGCTTCCCAACGTTCGCCTCTATGGGCCGCGGCCGGCATCTCGGCGGCCCACTACACCGAACACGAAGTGCTCCAAGCCGAAGTCGATC
>JBBRIO010000076.1:0-13529 GCA_038220855.1 Bryobacterales bacterium
CGTTGCTACGCTGATGTTTGGCGCGGCGGCTTCCGCCAATGCCCAACCAGCGTTTAGCTGTAATTCAAACGCTGGCGTTCCGCCGATCGTTCGCGCGGAAGGGCTGACGGAACTCGTTGGTGATTTGATCTTGAATTGTACTGGTGGTAACCCGACCGCTCTCGGCGCGACGGTCCCCCAGGTCAATTTCCAGATCTTTTTGAACACCAACGTGACTTCCCGTTTGCTCAATGACCCCTGGAGCGAAGCGCTCCTGATGGTCGATGAACCGTCTGGCGCCGATTCTAACGGCGGCAACCTGCGTTATTGCACCACCAACGGTGGTTGCATCATGCGCGGTGTCGGCGGTCAAGCCGGCGGCGTTAACTACCTTGCTGGCGATTCCCAGAATACGCTCCCTGCGAACGTGTTCCAGGCCCGTCAGTCCGGTGCGAATCAACTCGTGTGGCTCGGTGTGCCGATTGATCCTCCCGGCACCACCACCACCCGTATCATCCGCATCACCAACGTTCGCGCGAACGCCAACCAGCTTGGTGTGAGCTCCACGTTGATCCCGACCCAGATCGTTATGTTCGTTTCGGCGACCTCGACGACCTCGATCCCCATCAACAATCCGCAGCAGACCGTGGCCTTCATTCAGCCCGGCCTGACCTTCGGTATCCGCACGGTCCTCGGCCAGACCAACTATCTCCAGTGCGTCTCCAACAATCGTGGAGCAGCAACCGATAGCGGTTCGACCATGGCCAGCATGCGCCACATCCTCCGGTTCTCGGAAGGCTTCGCCTCCTCCTTCAAGCGTCGTAACATTGCTTACACCAACGCTGATGTGAGCCCGGTGCCGCTGCCCCAGAACACGCCAAACAACAACTTCTTTACCGAATCCGGCTTCTACAACCCGTTTGTGGTTTCCGGCAACAACAACACCTCTGGTCTGACCTCGAACATCGCTTCTGCCGGTCTGGCTTCGCAGGGTACCCGCCTGATGGCTCGTTTCACCAACGTTCCCGCCGGCGTCGTTCTGTATGCCTCGATCTACGGAATCGGATCCTGCTCTGATTGCAACACCAACGCTACGGCCAACATCACCCGCGCAGACACGTCTTCGACGTCGCTTGTTAGCTTGGTGTCGACCGATGCTCAGGGTGGCGGTGCATATTCGGCTGTTAGCGCTACCAACAGCTCGACCCAGAGTGGCTTCACGATCCCGACTGCCGCCATTACGCTCAGCAATGGCGCCGGTATGGCCGTTTGGGAAGTCATGACCTCCAACCCGTTCACGGTTCAGACGATTGAAGTTGGTGTCTCGGTGGCTTACGTCGCCAACACCAGCAACAACCTTCCCGGTATCGGTTCAGCCTCGGTCGCTGGCAGCTTCGCGCCGCTCAGCACCGTGACCACCGCTTCCACCGCGAACAACCAGCCCCGCTTTGCAGATACGAGCTCCGCCCGTACTCTGCTCGCCATCAACGCTTGCAGCACGAACATCCTGTTCCCGTTCTTGACCAACCAGGTCGGATTCGACTCGGGTATCGCTATCGCGAACACCTCGACCGATCCGTTCGGCACTGCCCCGCAGTCCGGCGCGTGTAAGATGAACTACTACGGTGAAACCACCGGTGGTGGAGCAGCTCCCGCGGCGCAGACTTCGGCGGTTATCCCGTCTGGCAAAACCTTGACGGCAACCTTGTCGAGTGGTGGTACCTTCGGTGTCGCGGCTACGCCCGGCTTCCAAGGCTACGTCATCGCTCAGTGCGCCTTCCAGTATGGCCACGGCTTCGCTTACATCAGCGACGTCGGTGCCAACCGGATCGCTGAGGCCTACTTGGCCCTCATCATGGACTCGGCTCTGGAGACCCGTACGGGTGTCTTCTCCGAGACCTTGGGTCACTAAGAAGCAAGCAACGCAACCGGCGATGGGGAGAAGCGAAAGCTTCTCCCCATCGCCGTTTTTATTCCTCACTTTCTTGGAGGAATTTACCTTACCCATCTTGTAGGAATAGATAACGAGTGATACATTTAATGTTGTATCTACCCGCTTTCCGTCCCCGCTTCTCCGCTCTCTGCATCCAGAGTTTCTGCGTCCAGAATGTCCGCATCCAAAACGCTCGCGTCCACAATCCCCCATACTTCGAGGTAGCAATGTCGCTTATTCGACACGGCCTGTTGGCTTCAGTCTGTCTGCTCGCGTCCGCTTGGACATCCGTCGCGCAGACCAATCTGTTCCTCCTGCCCAACTCTTCCAGCCAAACAGGAACCATTACGGGTTTCCGGCTCGACCCGTTTTCGACGATCACGTCCTTTGCCGCCCAACCGGGTGCCTCGTTCTTCTTCGTCAATGCCGCAGGCACAAAATACTACTCCGTAGCCCGCTCCGGCAGCGACACCCTCCTCGTTTTAGAGGCGGCCAACCCGGCCAATGTCCTAAAGCGCCAAAATCTCTCCCAGGCCGAAGCCGCTGTGATGACGCCTGACCGCCGCCGCTTGCTGATCGTAGCCAACGGTCTCCATATTATTGACACCACCACCGACAACGTCCTTAATACGGTCACCGACGTCGGTAACCAACCCACCGATGTCGCCGTTGCCCTCGACGCCTCCCGCGCTTTCGTGCTCAGCCCTACCGCCAACCGGTTAACCGCCGTCGACCTTAACACCAATGCAGCTGTCGGAACGCCGCTTACGATTCCTGGCGTCTCCACCGGCGTTGCCGTCGGATACAACGGCCTCGTCTACGTCACCAGCGCCAATCGCCTCTACGAAATTGATGGTCGCCTCATGACCATCCGCGCCGAAATCCCCCTCAATGCCCGTCCCGGCAAAATCGCCTTCACTCCAGATGGCCGCTATGGCCTCATGGTAAATCAAACCCCCGTCACTGGCTCTTCAGTCATCTTGATCGACCTCCTGAGCCGCACCGTCGCGGGTACCATCCCCAATTTCCAGGTCATCCTTGACACCCTCACCGTCGCCTCCAACAACCGGATCTACGCCGTCTCCAACCAAAGGCAGGCCTTATACGAAATCTCGGTTAGCCCTCTCAATATCAATGTTCCCGAGTTTGGCAACATCGGGACCCCGAATAACGTCACCGCGCTCGCCGCCTCCACCGAATGGCCCAACCCCCGCTTCCTGTTCGCCGCCACTCCCGGCTCGGTGATCCGGCTCGACAATAGCAACTTCCCGCCCCAGGGCTCCGGCGCTGCCGCCACCCCTTCCAACCCGGGCAACCTGGTCTTCGCTGCTCCCGCCTTCACCGGCGTGCCCACCCAAGTTACCGGCTATAACAATAACCAAAGCACTGCCGTCGGCACCGGCTACCAACCTCTCGTGGTCCGCGTGTTCAACTCCGTCGGCCAGCCCCTCCAGGGCATTTCCGTCACCTTCAGCTCGGATAACGCCGCGGCCCAAATTCAAGGTGCCACCGTTACCACCAACACCGAGGGCTACGCCCTGACTTCTGTCATCGCGCCCCCCACCGCTGGAACCTTTAATGTCACCGCGTCCGCCGGCGGCGGGCCCACCTCCCCCAGCTACCTCTTCACCCTCACCACCGGCAGCAACACCGGCGGGGGCGTCCCCACCGGCGCCCTCACCATCGTTCGTGGTCAGGGCCAGTTGGTCCAGGAACAATTCCAGATCCGCGAACCCATGGTCGTCCAACTCCGCGATGTCCAGGGGAAACCGGCTGTCAACCAGACGATTACGTTCTCCATCCAGACCGGCAGCGGAACGTTCAACACGTCCACCTCGGACGGCACCTCCCTTCTCGGCGCAACCTGCACCGCCAACGTCTGCACTGTCCAAACCGACGCCGAAGGACGAGCCGGCATCGGCTTCATTGCCACCTCGGTGAATCCAGGCTCCTCCTACGCCCAACAGACCATCACCGCCACTAACGGCTCCAGTACCGTTAATTTTATTCTCACGACGGTTCTCGGCCAGCTCATCGGCGGCGGATCTGCCTCGCCCCCGATCGTCGAAAGAATTAAGCCAGTCGATCGAATCATCTCCGGTCAAGCCGGAACCGTATTGAACGAAGCCATCCTGGTTCGTGTCATCGTCGTATCCGGCCCGCAATCCGGGCAGGTTATTCCCAACGTCTCCCTCCGTGCTTCCACTGGCAATCCCCCCGAAGCTGGCCCTACCGCCACCTGTCAGGGAGAAGGAGGAGTGGCCCTCACCGATTCCGGTGGCGTCGCCACCTGTAACATGGCCTTCGGCGGTCGACTCGGCCAAGCGCCTCTCGAAGTTGTCATCGGCGGTTCGATCTTCCTCGGCGGAACCTCGTTGATCGTCGATGTTCGCCCCGGTCCTCCTTCCACCGCCCGTTTGGTCCAAGGCAACAACCAGTCCGGCCTTCCCGGCGAACGCCTCCGACTCGCCTTCGTCGCCGAAATCTCCGACGCCTTCGGCAACGTTCTTCCCAACATTGCGGGAACCTGGGTGGTCGGAACGCCGAATTCCCTCACCCTGGCTAACGTCGTTTCCACCTCGGATTCCAGCGGTCGCGTCTCGGCCCTTGGCACCCTCGGCACAGTCCCCGGCGCCAACATCGTTCGCTTCCAAAGCGGCAACGTCAGCGCCGCCTTCACTTATACCGTCAACATCTCCATCACGGGTTTGCGCGCGGTCTCCGGTGACTCTCAAACAACCATCACAGGGCAAGCCTTCCCGCAACCCCTTGTCGTCCAAGTCACTGACGATCGGGGCCAGCCCGCTGCCAACCAAGCCGTAACCTTCGCCGTCGCCAGTGGTTCTGCCACCCTCAGCGCGGCCTCGGTAACCACCAACGCGGCAGGACAGGCGTCCGTCAATGTCATCGCTGGCTCCCAGCCAGGCGCGATTACCATCCGCGCCTCGCTCGCCAGCTTGACCCAGGCCTTTAGCCTGACCTCTCGCCTGCCCGGCCCCGTTTTCGGCGTCAACAACATTGTCAATACGGCCAGCAACCAGCCCGGTCTCGTCCCGTGTGGCATTAGCACCCTTTTCGGCACGGGTCTCGCTCCTGGACTCAGCGGAGTCCTACCCGCTAACCTCCTCGGCTTCGGCGGCCTCCCGTTGATCCTGAACGGAGTCGAAGTGGTCATCGACGGGCAAACGGCACCGATCTTCGCTGTCGCCAATCAAAGCCAGCAAGAGTCCGTTATCTTCCAAACGCCCTGCAACCTCGCCCCCGGTAACCGGGTCACGGTGACCGTGCGGGTCTCCGGCGGCTCCACCTCCACCAGCGGCATCCTCGTCCTCCGCGCTCAGCCGGGTATCTTTGAAACCAATCCCGGCAACGGCGTCCGCCGCTACGCCGCCATCCAACGCCCCGATGGTAGCTGGGTCGACCCGCAGAACCCTGCCCTGCGCGGTGAGGTCCTCCGCGTCCTGGTCACCGGACTCGGAGCCGTCACCCCTGCCACCAATACCAACCGTGCTGGTCTGGTCGGGCAAGCGGTCCAAGCCCCCCTTATCGTCGGCGTCAATGACCAGGGCGTTCGCGTCGTCTCCGCCGAATACGCTGTCGGCATGATGGGTGTCTACGTCGTAAGCTTCGAGCTACCCCTCGACGCTGCTCCCGGCACCTTCCGCAACATAGCCGTCGCGGCCGAAGGTCTCGCCGGTGAACTGATCTTCAGCAATGGCTCAGCCATCGCTGCCATCCAGTAAAAACTTACCCGTCCACCAAAACCCGAGAAGCCCCGCCTACCCGCGGGGCTTTTCGTTTTTCCTCCGACACGACTCATGAAGCACATGCTCTGCAGCCTTGGCTTCCTCGCCGCATGCCCCGTTCACGCGCAGCCAAGTCCCAGCCCCAGAATCCCACCGTTCACCGTTACCTACGAGGCGAAATCGAACCCACCCGGCTTCATTACCAAATTCGTCGAGGCCTATCGAGGAAACTGCTCCATCGCTACCGTCGTCTTCCGGTAGGGAGAAACTCCCCCCGCCATCATCTCGATCACCGACGCGACGAAGTTCCAGGAATTGGTCAAAGATCCGCAAGCCAAGCAGTACACCGTACTCCCGACTGCTCCTCAAACCATTGTCCGCAGCCTCTCCCGACGACCCCACTCCTGCCGGGAAGCCGCCGGACCCACTGGCGTTTGCCTGACCGGGGCCTCCACTCCCATCCTGGGATATAGCACCGAGTCAGCCTCGCAGCTGGTGACCGACGGAAGTGATACGGCCATCTGGTACGCAACCGACCTCGGCTATCTCCCGCTCTATCGCCAAATGCAACAGAAGCGCTTGAAAAGGTCACGACGGTCCAGGCCGTTTCGATTATCCTCGGAGAACCCGGCCCCGCCCTCTTCGCGCTACGGTCGGACTACATTCGGGCCGAGCCGTAACGACCGGGAGAGCCTCGTTACCGCCTTCCGAGTTATCCTGAAAGCTGCATGCGCCGTACCCGCTGGATCCTCATCGCCAGCATTCTCATCCTCGTTGCTACCGTCGCCGCCACCTACCGCGCCCAGAAAGAAGCGCAAGCCAAAGGGGCCCCCGCCAAGCCCCAGGCCATGCCCGAAAACGTCAGCGTCACCGCCCAGGATTGGCACTGGATCAAGGACGATAACGGCCGCCCGGTCGTCGAAGTCCGCGCTCGCAACTTCGAACAAAAATCCGACCCCATCCGAGTCGATCTGGAAAAAGTTGAACTAAAAATTTTCCATAAAGACGGCGCCGCCTTCGACCTCGTCAAAAGCGAACACGCCGAACTCAAAATGGAGGAAAGCACCCTCTATTCCGCCGGCGAAGTCGAAATCACGATGGGCCTCTCCGCCGACCCCAAACCCTCCAACCGCCTCGTCAAAATCAAGACCTCCGGCGTAACGTTCGAAACCCAATCCGGCAAAGCGACCACCGGCCAAGCCGCAAGCTTCGAATTCGAGAATAGCGAAGGTGCCGCCCGCGGTGCCACCTACGACCCCTCCACTCGAGAACTCAACCTCCTTAACGACGTCAAACTCCAATGGCGCGGCAAAGGCCCTCCCTCCAAGCCCATGCTCGTCGAAGCCGGTGCCCTCTCCTACCGCGAAAACGAAGCCAAAGTTTATCTCAAAACCTGGTCCAAACTTCGCCGCGACTCGCTCACCCTCAACGCCGCCGACTCCGTCGTCACCCTCGATGAAGGCGAAATCCGCCTCGTCGAAGCAGCCCAAGCCAAAGGAGAAGACCTTCAACCCGGCCGCAAACTCCTCTACGAAGCCTCCCGCCTCTGGCTCCACTTCGGCGACAAAGGGACCATGGAAAAAATTGAAGGCCAACAAGGCGCCCACCTCGAAACCATCACCGACTCCGGCCGCACCCTCGTCAACGCGACCCGCGTCGACATGGCCTTTAACTCCTCCTCCGGCGATAGTCTCCTCGAAAAAGTTACCGCCACCGGCAACGCCATCGTCCAGTCGTTCCCTCTCCTTCGGCCCCCCGCCGAACCCCCCTCCGACCGCGTCCTAAAAAGCGAAACCATCGATATGCTCATGCGCCCCGGCGGTCGCGAAATCGAAACTCTCGTCACCCAAGCCCCCGGCCAACTCGAGTTCCTTCCCAAATCCCCCAAGCAGCGCTACCGCCGCCTCAACGGCGACCGCTTCTGGATGACCTACGCCGCGAATAACCAACTCGAAAAGTTCCGCGCCACCAAAGTCGAAACCCTCACCCGCCCCCTCAAGAAAGGTGACCCCGACATGAAGACTTCCAGCGCCGAACTGCAAGCCCTCTTCGACCCCAAAACCGGAAACCTCCAAACTCTGGAGCAATCCACGAATTTTGACTACCAGGAAGGCCCACGCCACGCCCGCAGCAACCACGCCCGCCTCGATAGCTCTACCGAACGCCTCTTCCTTAAAGGCGCCGCCCGTATCTGGGACCCCACTGGCTCGACCGACGCGCTCCAAATCGAACTCGATCAAAAGACCGGCGACATGCTCGCCGAAGGCCAAGTCACTTCCACTCGCCTCCCCGACGAAAAGAAACCCAAAAAGCCTCAGGGATCCCTCCTCGACTCTTCCGACGCCGTGCAAGCTCGCGCCAACCGTATGCAAACCCGCGAGCAAAACAAGTGGATCCGCTATGACGGTAATGCCCTGCTATGGCAGGGCCCTAATCGCATCGAAGCCGACTCGATCCTCATCCAACGCAACGCCCAACGCCTCGACGCCACCGGTAACGTCGTCTCCCAGTTCCGTGAAAAAGCCAACAACTCCTACACCATCGTTCGCGCCCCCCAAATGACCTACTGGGACGTCGAGAAAAAAGCCCACTACATGGGCCACGTCAAGCTCGACCGCGCCGATCTCATCGTCACCTCCCGCGAACTCTTCGCCTGGTTCTCCCAAAAGGAAAACGATAACTCCCTCGAACGCGCCGAAGCCATCGGCGATGCCGTTATCGTTAAGACTGGTACCACCCGTACCCGCCGCGGTGTATCCGAACGCGCCGACTACGACGTCCCCGCCGCCCGCATCGTTCTCACCGGCGGCTCCCCCCAAATGTTTGACTCCCTTAAAGGCAACACGAAAGGCGAGCGCCTCACCTGGTTTTCCAGTGAAGACCGCCTTCTCGTTGATGGCTCTACCGCTCAACCCGCCGCAAGCCGTATCCTAAAGAAGCGGTAGTTCATGCGTACATTGGAAACCCGGGAAATATCAAAGAGCTATCGAGGGCGCAAGGTCGTCGACAACGTCTCCGTCTCCGTGCAGCAAGGTGAAGTCGTCGGCCTCCTCGGCCCCAACGGAGCTGGCAAAACTACCAGCTTTTATATGATCGTCGGGCTCGTCAGTCCAGACTCCGGCGTCGTCCAACTCGACGAAGAAGAGATCACCCACCTCCCCATGTATCAGCGCGCCCGGCGCGGCGTCAGCTACCTGCCCCAGGAACCCTCCGTCTTCCGTAAACTCACCGTCGAAGAGAATCTCATGGCTATCCTCGAGACTCTCTCTCTCGACATCCGCCAGCGCCGAGAACGCATGAATCGGCTCATCGAACAACTCGGCCTCGAAACCGTTCGCCTCAATAAAGGCTACATGCTCTCCGGTGGCGAACGCCGCCGTGTCGAAATCGCCCGCTCCTTAGTCATTGAACCCACGTTCCTCCTCCTCGACGAACCCTTCAGCGGCATCGACCCCATCCAAGTCCTCGAAATCCAACGAATCATCTTTGACTTGAAAAAAAGCGGTATTGGCATCTTAATTACGGATCATAACGTCCGTGAAACACTCGCTACCGTTGACCGTGCCTACATAATTAACACGGGTAAAATCTTTCGCTCCGGCTCCCCCGAAGATCTCGGCCGCGACCCCGAAGTTAAAAGAGTCTACCTGGGCGAAGGCTTTCAATTCGAACTCGGTTTACGCCCTTGAGGCGTTTTGCGGCTCTAGTACTACCAATTCGTCACAAATTTAGAATGGCGCTATCCTTCGGCTGCATCTCGATATATGATGTT
The DNA here is from genome assembly GCA_038220855.1 of Bryobacterales bacterium. Taxonomy (GTDB): domain Bacteria; phylum Acidobacteriota; class Terriglobia; order Bryobacterales; family Bryobacteraceae. The sequence continues at coordinate 9,431 of JBBRIO010000076.1, forward strand.
GCATTAAGGCGCTGTCTGCCCAACGAAATGCAAGGAAAGTCGGCAAGAAAGGACCCCCTATTTTTGGCCCGCGACGAAGTTCCCAACCTCCCAGCCGCGAAAGAAACAATTCGACTCCTCGAAGCGCAAATCAAAAGTCTCAAGCGCGGCGAAAAGCTTCGCCAGCGCGAAGTAGTCGTCTTTGAACGCAAACTCCGCGACTTCGCCGTCGACCTCGAATTCGCCCTCGAACTCGAACGCCGCCGTTCCGCCGAACTGGAACAGGCCTACTACGACATGGTCCTCCGCCTCACCCGGGCCTCTGTCTATAAGGACAACGAAACCGGCGCTCACATCCAGCGCGTCAGCTACTACGCTCGTATCATCGCCCGCCACATCGGCTGGTCCGAAGCCGACCAGGAGCTCATTTTTCGCGCCGCCCCCATGCACGACGTCGGCAAAATCGCCATCCCCGACGCCCTCATCCGCAAACGCGGCTCCCTCGACGGCGAAGACCGCAAAATCATGGAAAGCCACACCCTCCGTGGCTCTCAACTCCTCGAAGGGTCCAACTCCCGACTCCTGGAAATGGCCCGCGATATCGCCGTCACCCACCACGAACACTGGGACGGCACGGGCTATCCCCGCCGCCTCCAAGGCAACCAAATCCCCATCGTCGGCCGCATCATCATGCTCGGCGACAACTACGACGCCCTCCGCAGCCAGCGCAGCTACAAAAAAAGCTTCCCCCACGAAAAGGCTTGCCGCATCATCCTCGAAGGCGACGCCCGCACCCGCCCGGAGCACTTCGACCCCCAACTCCTTGAAGTCTTCCGCGTCGTCCATCCGGAATTCAAGGAAGTCTTCGAACGCTTCGAACTCGAACAGCCGCCTATACTATAATCCTCTGCTCTCCCACCCGCCGCGTGATTCTCTCCCGATCCAACAGCTCTAACAAAGGAATCGCATACTTCCGCGATACCCCCGTCCACTCCTTGAAATCGCCCACTCCAAACGCCTGCCCCTTCCGCGCCGCCAACTGACCCTTCAGCGCCTCCAACGCCTCCGCGTGATAAACCAACTCCTCGCTCACTTTCACAAGTCGCTTCTCTTTCAACAGCATCTGCAGTAACAATTTAGCCCGCCCCCCCTCGACCCCGCACTTCGCCAACACTTCGCTCAGCCCTGGGGTCGCCAACCCCCCCTGCCGAAACGCCTCCTCCATCTTCGCCCGCGCCGCGCTTTCGTCTTCCTGCAACTCCACCCGATGCGCCGTCAGCCTCACTAAATCCTGCTGCACCGTCACCTTCCCCGTCATCCCCAACAACGCATCAAAAACATGCGCCGGAGCTTTCGGCAAAACCTTCCCGCGTAACTCCTCCTTCGCCATCCCCCCCAGCAACGGATGCGCCCGGTGAAACGCCACCAGCGTCTTCTCGACCACGGCCAATTTCGCCGCCGCCCACGCCTGCCCCACCACATGGCTCCCCAGGGCCAGCAATCCCTTCTCCAGCTCCGGCGCCACCCCTAGCCGTCGCCGCAACTCCTGCCGATCCATCCCCGCCGCGGACTCCGCCACCAACACCTGAGCCGCCGCCCCCGGCGTCGCGCCCTCCAATCGCTCCAACCGTTCCAAGTTCGCCCGCCGAGGCGGATCAATCTCCACCACCGTCGCCCCCCCTATCGTCACCACCGGTGAAAACTGCCGCACAATGCACCGGTCCGCTGGCAGCAACAGCAACGGGTCCCGTAGTCGAAAACGAACCCACCCGCTCTCGTCTCCCAACAGCCGCATATCCGCCACCGTTTCCGCCGTGCCCACATGCAAATGCACCTGGCTCCGCGTCTTCAACGCCTTCGCCCCCGGCAGCAGAACGAATCGCGCGTCGAACACCTTAACCGGTTCGAACCACCCCGGCTCGCTCAGCACCATTCCCCGCGCAATCTCTCCCGCTTCAATGCCGGCTAGATTCACCGCCGTCCGCTGCCCGGCCGTCGCCTTTCCCGCGGCCTTCCCATGCACCTGTAACCCCCGCACGCGAAGCCGCCGCCCCGTTGGGTACAGCTCCACTTCGCCCTCCACCGCCATCGTCCCCGCCGTCAAGGTCCCAGTCACGACGGTCCCGAAGCCTTTCATCGCAAACGCCCGGTCAATCGGCAAGCGAAACGCCCGTCCGGTCTCCCGCGGCCGCAGCCGCTTCGCCATTTTTCGGATCTCCGCCTGCAACGCATCCATCCCCAATCCCGTCTTAGAGCTAACCGGTATTACCGGAGCACCCTCCAGGAAGGATCCCGCCACAAACTCTTCCACCTCCAACTGCACGAGCTCTAACCACTCCGCCTCCACCAGGTCCGCTTTCGTCAAAACGACAATGCCCAACTCCAAGCCCAACAGCCTGCAAATGTCGAAATGCTCCCGCGTTTGCGGTTTGATTGCTTCGTCCGCCGCGACGATCAACAAAACGATATCGATCCCCGTCGCCCCGGCCAACATCGTTCGCACGAACCGTTCATGCCCCGGAACGTCCACAAAACCCACCCGCAGCCCATCGCCCAGGTCCAAATGCGCGAACCCCAGTTCGATGGAAATCCCCCGCCGCTTCTCTTCCTCCAGCCGATCCGTATCGATGCCGGTCAAGTATCGCACGAGCGACGTTTTCCCATGGTCGATATGTCCGGCGGTTCCAACGATAATTGAAGTCATGCGCGTCTTACTGTTCATCGTCGCAGGTTGCGCCTTGGCGCAGGAGCCCGAACAGCCGCTTTTTAGGGCCGGCGTCGCCAACGTCCGCGTCGATACTCAAGTCCAGCAGAAGGACCGCATTCTAGACAACCTGACCCGCGAAGACTTCCGAGTCTTCGACAACGGCGAGCCCCGCCCCATCACCGCCTTTGACCACGAGCGCGAGCCCCTCACGCTCCTCCTGCTCCTGGACCTCAGCGGCAGCATGAACAAGTACCTGGAGCAGCTAACTACCGCCAGCCGAGCCGCCCTCGCCCAACTCCGCCCCGGAGACTCCGTCGGGGTTATGGTCTTCAGCCGGGAGTCCAAAGCGACTTTAGCATTCACGACCGACCGGGACGCCGCCGTCGAAGGTCTCCGAACGGCCATCCGCGAGCGCAACCTAGGCAGCGGGACGCTCATCAACCCCGCCCTGATCGCCGCCGCCCAGCTATTCCAAACGACGGCCGCTCCCCAGGGCCGCCGGGCCATCGTCATCGTGACGGACAACTTAGGGCTGAACTACCAATCGCCCGACGAGGCGGCGCTGCGCGAACTCCACACCGCGAATACGGTACTGAACGCGATCGTGGTCGGCAAGAGCCGCCGCCCCGACGGAACGAAGAGCCAGTACGCCAACCCCGACTTCAGTCCTTCGAACGTGTTCAAAATTGCGGACGAAACCGGAGGCGACGCCCTGAAGGCGGACCGGGTCGACCAGGCGTTCCCGCAAATCGTGGAGAGAATCCGCACTCGGTACAGCTTGACTTATCAGGCGCCGGTTGGCAAACCGGGAGAGTTCCGCGAGATCCGGGTTGAACTAACCCCCGCCGCTCAGGCCCGCTACCCAGGCTCCCAACTCCGATCCCGCCGCGGCTATTTCCTGCAGTAAATCGCTGGAACAAAGCTGGCCGCGCTTGGTGTCTAACGTAACTGATGCTACTCAAGTCATCCGCGCTGGTTGCGATTACCTTACTGCTTGGGCACTGGTCGTCCGCTTGTGGGATGGATAGATGGGAAGGGCTGGAGGAGGCAGAGACCGTGCTTATCGGCAGACTCCTGACGCTATATCGCTATCCTTGGTTTGACGGTTGGCACCTGTCCGCGAGATTCAGGTGGAGAGGGTGGTGGCCGGCAAACGTGCGGTCACCAAAACCATTCGATACGACTCCCTATGCCCAAAGTGCGATTGGTGGATGGTTACCACCTCTCCATCACGCCGATCGCCTGGCATCTGGTACTTGCTGCAGTTGCCCAATGGCCCTTAGGGCCTAACTAGCGGCCCTATACGCCCCGGTACGAGCGAACTGTCTGCACTGCCCGAGCTCTATCGGGTTCTGAACGGAGTTCCTCCGCGTGGCTCTAGGACGGTCCACTAACGAACTTCGCCGCCCAAGC
>JBBRIO010000077.1:0-13521 GCA_038220855.1 Bryobacterales bacterium
ATGATCAGCGTGGGGGGGAGTTGGAGTTTTACGACCATCTGGTGAGGGTCACTTTGGTGCGGGTGTAGAACTGGATGCCTTCGTTACCCTGGACGTGGAGGTCGCCGAAGAAGCTTTCGTTCCAGCCGGAAAAAGGGAAGAGTGCCATGGGGGCGGGAACGCCGATGTTGACTCCGATCATGCCGCAATTGACGTTGCGGGCGAACTTGCGGGCGGCGCCTCCGGAGCGGGTATAGATGACGGCCCCGTTGCCGTAGGGCGACTGGTTGGCGGTGGCGATGGCTGCGTCGAGGTCGTCCTCGCGGAGCAGCGTGAGGACGGGGCCGAAGACTTCGTCCTTCAATAGGCCGGAGCCGGCAGCGACGCCGGAGACGATGCTGGGGCCGACGTAGAAGCCCTGGGAGGGAGTCGCGTGCTGGCGGCCGTCGACGAGCATTTCGACCTTCTGTTGGTCACCGAGGGAGAGGTAGTGCTGGACGCGGTCGAGAGCGATGGAGTCAATGAGGGGGCCCATGCCGACGGGGGCGCCTTCGTCGGTGGCTCCGACGGACATTTCGGCGGCGAGGGAGCGGAGGCATTCGGTGATGGGCTCGGCGGCGGGGCCGGCGATAACGGCGACGCTGCCGGCCATGCAACGTTGGCCGGAGCAGCCGAAGGAGGAGGACAGGATCGCGTCGGCGGCGAGGTCCATGTCGGCGTCGGGCATGACAATCATGAAGTTTTTGGCGCCGCCGGCGGCCTGGACGCGTTTGCCGTTGGCGGTGCCGCGGCGGTAGACTTCGCGGGCTACGACGGTGGAGCCGACGAAGCTGACGGCGGCGATGCCGGGGTGGTCGAGGATGGCGTGGACGGTATCGACGCCACCGTGGACGAGGTTGAGAACCCCGGGCGGGAGGCCAGCGGCGACGAAGAGTTCGACGAGGCGGGCGGCGGTGAAGGGGACCTTCGGGGAGGGCTTGAAGAGGAAGGTATTGCCGCAGGCGAGGGCGACGGGGAACATCCAGAGAGGGATCATGGCTGGGAAGTTATAGGGCGTGATGCCGGCGCAGACCCCGACGGGGAAGCGTTCGGCTTCGCCATCGATGTTCCGGGCGACCTGGCCGAGTTTCTGGCCCATGAGGAGAGAGGGGATGCCGCAGGCGAGGTCGACGACGTCGATGCCGCGGCGGAGATCGCCTTGGGCTTCGACGAGAGTTTTGCCGTGTTCGCGGCAGATGAGGAGAGCTATCTCTTGGTAGTTTTCTTCGAGCAGGGCTTTGTATTTGAAGAGAATCCGGGCGCGGTCGCCGGGGGGCGTATTGGACCATTCCGGCAGCGCGGCTTGGGCGGCGCTGACAGCGGCATGGACATCGGCGGCGATGCCGACGGGGCACCGGGCGATCTCGATGCCGCGGGAGGGATTGAAGACAGGGGTGGAGGCCGGGGCAGCGCTCGGGGTCCATTGGTTGGCGATGAGATTTTGCAGCATGAATTAGAAAGCTTATCGCAGGGTGAATGGGATGAGGCCGGCGACGGTTCGATTCGTTCTAGCGGAGTCGCCGGAGGTAGAGCCCTTCGTGCAGGTCGCGCGCCGCGTTGACCATTTCCGAGTAGGGCGTGTCGACGACGGTGACGAAGCCAATGTTGTAGTTTTCGCCGTCCCGGGGGCGTCCGGTGAGGGCTTGGTCGGTGTATTGGAACCAGTGCGCCCCGACGAAGTTGGGATGGTCGGCGACGCTTTGCAGGTAGCGCGTGAAAGCCGCCGCGCGCTCCGCCTGGGAACCAGTAGCCTGCAGGCCGGTGTGGAACATGCCGCGGTCGAGCGCGCCGAAATGGAACTCGCCGACGATGGCCGGCCGGTCTAACTGCTGAACGATCGTCCAACTCGCCGGTACGAGTGACGGCTGGTAAATATTAAAGCTGAGCACGTCGGTCATTTCCGCAGCGGCGGCGATGACGTCGGGATTGTTGATGTGAAAGCGGCAGCCGAGATAGAGATGATTGGGATCGATGCGGCGGATTTCGTCGCGGACCACACGGAAATACTCGCGGGCGAAGGCGGTGGTGAGCAGGGCGAGGTCGGCGCGCATACTCGCGGTGACGGCTGCGGGTGCCGTGAGAGCGTTCCAATCGGCGAACTGGGTGCCCCAGGCAGCATTCAGATTGGCGATGGCACCATAGCGAGCGGCGAGGAGCGCGCCCAGGGCGCGGCGGGCGGGCGAGGTGGCCGTGGATTGCGCGAGCGCGCCGAGCGCGACGCCGTAGCGGGTACGGTCGCTCGCCGTGGAGCCCCAGTTCAGTTCGTTGTCGACAAAGTGTCCGAGGCACCACGGGTCGCCCAGGGCGGGTGTGAGCACGGGTAGCAGGCGCGCGTTGACGTCGGTCGCGAAGCGCGGGTCGAAGGGGTCCGGCAGACGGTCAGTGCCTTGGCCGACGTTCGGCACGGTGTTGAAACTTCCCCACAAGGAGGCGGTGGTGACGTAGGCAACGCCGCGACGGTGCAGGGCAGGGTCGGACCAGTTGCCGATGGTGTTAAACCCCCAGGCGGGAAGGCGGGCAAGTGCGGTGGCGCGCCAGTCCTCGACATGATTTGCGCCGTACTTGCGTTCGAGGTTGGCGGTGTGGAAGTTGTAAGTCGACCCGGAGAGGATGGGTCCCTGCGCGGCTGTCGCGGTACCGTAGTGGCGCGCGAGGGGATCGTTCTCCGCCGGCAGCCAGGTGAACATCGTCTCGCGACCCGTGGTGAAGGTGGTCTGCGCGAGCGCCATGGAATTGAAGCCGGTGGAGAAGAAGAGCCAGCCGTCCGGGTCGACCAGCCACCAGCGTCCCTCGAACTTCGCGGCGCGGAAGAAGCCGGTGGAGTCGAGGCGCGGACCGGCGGCATAGCCGCCATAGACGGAGCGGCCGCCGAAGGTGCCGGTGGTCGAGAGGAACGCTTCTTCGGCGGCGCGGCGGGCGGGGAACTCGTCCTCGGCTGAGAGCTTGCCGGGCCAGGAAGCTCGGGCGAATTGGCCGAATCGGTCGACGATGCCTTCCAGCGAAAACGCTTTGCGCAAGCGGACGTTGTCCAGGATGAGCGTGATCGGCTCTGCGGGCGAAGACAGGAATATCTGCATCTGGGCGATGTTGGCCAGGTTTAAGACGTGCGAACCGGAACTGCCCAGGTTGCGCGCGCCGGTCGAGGTGGGGAGGCCTCGCATGCCGTAGCTGATGGGGTCGCGGTTGGCGAGCGGGAAGACAAAAGTGACGGTGGCACCGGCTTCCAGCGTGCCGACGCCGTTGCGAGAGGTGCCCACGCCATCGGAGCGGTAGTCGTCATCGACACGCACGCCGAAACGCACTGGGACCGTGCCGGGATTGGTGATATCGTAAACGATTTCGCCCCACTCCCGCAGGTCCAACGGCGCGGCCGGGCGCAGGAATAACGCCGGGAAGGCGACGCGGTTAAACTCGATTGCGAGCGCTCTTGCGCCGTGTGTTACTCCCTGTTCGGTTAACCGCACCTTCGCGTCGCGGGGGACCACTACGCTCATCTCGTCTTCGGACTCAAAGGAGTTGAGCAACAACTCCTGGGCCGGGGCGAGCCCGCCTGAGAACAGGACGCAAAGCAAACAGCGCAGCATATAACCATTGAGTATAGTGGTGCGACGTGGATCGCCCGGCGGCTGGATTCCCGGGGATGCGGACGCCGTGGGCAGGATAGGGACGTTGGTCCTGCTCAATCTGAGTCAACTCGTCAATGAGTTTCTCCGCCCTGGTTCCGGACCCGGTGTGGTGGGCCTGTGGCTGGATCGCCTGCGTTAGCGGGATTCCCAGCTTGTGTTGTTCAAAATTGCCATCGCCGATGGCATCAGCGTTCCAGTCCAACCGGTTGGTAAGGTTGCTCCTCCCCGAGCGGCGCTCCAGCAATCGAGGCAGAGCCGCATAGTCGATGGTCATTTGGCAATCGTATGCTTTGCAGGCTGGCTGCAGATCTGACCGTCTCGACGGCGAAGCGGCGAATGCTCTGCAGACCTTTGCAGGTCGGCATTTTGCGAAGGAGACACGACATGCTTGTTCCAGCCGATGTCCTTTAGTAACCGAAGCGGGAAACGAAGGAACTGGGCTGGAGCGTCGAAGGCGCGTCGATTCTGACCTGCCCCGAGTATCGCGCCGACCAGACTGGAATAGCTCCTGCCTGGGAGTGCCTTCTGGTCGGCCGCCATTTAAAAACGCACCGCGCCGAAGGCCCCGATATCGCGCGTGCGTCAGCTTCTGTATCTTCGAATTGCACAGGGGGCCATTTACTGCGGGGTGCCCATGCCGCCGGGGCCGACGGGAGTGAGGATTTTGTATGGGATGAGCTTACCTCCGGCGCAAGCGGAATGGGCGGGCGTTTATTGGTGGTGGGTACGGTTAAGTCACAAATTACTGCGCAAATGAGCGCGAGAAGCTACCTGCCGAGTGCCGTTCGGATGCGCGCGAGGTGGTGGTAGCTGTGGCGGACCGCATGATGCTCCAGCAGGAACTGGCAGGTGAGGGGGCATCGCTGTTGAGGGATACGGGCGCGGCGCTATCGAGTTCCGCGTCGCTGAGCGCGCGGATGGCCGCTGCGGCCGTCGCGCTGTTGGCGGCGAGCAAGGCGAGAGCGGCTTCCTTGGTCACCCCGTCGTTCTCCTTGGAGTGACCGTGGTTCATGGTGTGGACGGCATCCGACGTCACCGCGGTGATGGGCCGCCCAGCGGCGAGTTCCTGTGCGAGATGGATCTCGATGGGATATACGCTGGCAACGTAATGGACCACGACCCCGATCTTGCGCCCATCGCGCGGGACAGGAGTTTGCCACTCTGTGTCGGAGATTGCGGAACCGAAGGCGGCGAGGGCGGTTGCGCCGGCCTCAAGTCGGGCGGCGAGGCCTCGGATCGATTGTTCATAACTGCTAACAGCTTACTTTAACTGGACGGAGGGGGCGCGCTCTTTGGATCGGCTCAGCAGCCACGCAAGATAGCCGCCGGCGCATGCATCGTAGGCAAGACAGAAAGACGGCCACCAAGTTGGCACCCCGGCGTTCGTGATCAAGTGGCAATGGAAGAAATCGAAAACTCCATGGCCGGCAAGTGCGGCGACAACCATCCACAGGTTGAACTTGAAGCCGGCGACAGCGGCTACGAGGAAAAGAGTCATCATGGCGGATTCCAGGAGGAGAGCCTGGGTGGTTCCCCCGATCGCCGCGAACAAAACATAGTAAGTTGCGATGACGATGAGCACGGTCGGATAGAAGGCGCGATCGCGATCCAAGCCAACGAACTTCGCCAGTAAGGATACGGTTATCGCGAGAACACTTCCGAGTAGATATCCCGCACTCTCCCTACTACTTGGTTCCATAGTCGGCCCCAGTCAAGCTATTCAGGACTGAGTTTTGCCATAGTCGTAGCTGCTTTTCCATCAAACTCGCCAGTTCCGGCCGGGCGGTTGCCATGTCCTTGGTTTCGGCACGGTCGGCTTCGAGGTCAAAGATCTCGCGGACCGATTGGGTTTTTTTATCCTTGGGGTCGGCGTCGACGACAAGCTTGAAGCGGTTGCCGAGCATGGCTGCTGGTCCCCGGGTGTCGGACTCTGCAATGCGCGGATGTTTGAAGTTCCGAAAGCTACGGGTGTACTTGCCGTTCATCAGCTTTGCGGTTGGCGTGGTGCCCTCTTGCAGCGCCGGTTCCAGGTAGGTTTCTAGCTTGGACTTCTCCTCCAGGTTGGACTGAAACTCCCAGAAGAAGATGGGCGTGGGACGTTGTTTCATCGCGCCATCGAGCAGCGGCTTGAGACTGATGCCATCGAGGGGACGCTTCGGCAAGGCGATTCCGGTGAGGTCGCAGAGGGTGGGTAGCATGTCGGTGGTTACGGCGTGGACGCTGGTTCTGCGGGGCTTTAGCCGGGACGGCCATTCGATGATGCCGGGAACGCGTATACCGCCTTCGTAGACCTGACCTTTAAAGCCGCGGTACGGGGTGGTCGATCGTCCTTCGGGTGGAACGCCGTTGTCGCCGCAGTACCAAAGAAGGGTGTTGTCGCGGAGCCCGGTGGTCCGCAGGCCGTCGCGAAGTTGGCCGATGGCGTGGTCCATGGCGCTGATTTCGGCGAGACGCGAACGGAGTGGATCGGCGAGGTGCTTATACATCGAAAGGTAGGGTTCGGTGCCGAAGTAGGGTTCATGAGGCGAGCCGAACCAGACGACTGTGAAGGATGGTCGACCTTGCTGCTTGGCCTTGTCGATGAAGGCGAGCGCTTCCCGGACAACGATTTCCGAGCTTTCGCCGGGGTGTTTTTGGACGGGGCCGCCGTTGCGCGAAAGGATGGGGTCGACTTCAAAGAAGTTGTCGTGAGACAGCCATTCGTGAAAGCCCATGGCGCCGGGACTGGTGGGGGAATCGGCTTTAACTGGCCCGAGGTGCCATTTGCCGAAGTGCCCACAGGCGTAGCCGGCATGATTGAGTAGTTGGGCGATGGTGATTTCCTCGGGACGGATGGACCATCCGGGAGCGAAGGTGCCGTAGCGATTGGGGTGACGCCCGGTCATGATGCTGCCGCGGGTGGGGGAGCAGTTGGGATGGGCGGCATAGAAGCGGTCGAGGCGGAGGCCGGAGGCGGCCATTTCGTCAAGGGCGGGGGTCTTGAGGTGGGGATGGCCGTTGTAGGCGGTTTCATTCCAGCCGTGATCGTCACCCATGCAGAGGATGATGTGGGGGCGGTCGGGGACGGCCGCCGCCGCGGGGGCCGCGGCGAGGAGGGAGAGAAAGTTCCTGCGGGAATGATTCATGGCGGGATCCTGCGCTTTTCTTTGGTGTCGATCGATCGTTCCGAATTGTATCGGACTTTGCCGGGACAGGGCCGGTGAGGGGGAAGCGGATGGTGCCCCTCATGTTTGAATGACGTTTCGCACCTGTTGGAGGATTTTGGGGATAGGCATCGGGCTTTATTTCCAGGGACGGCTCTGGCGATGCGTTAGCCAGATAATCTGGCTATTCTTGATCTGTCATGCATGTGTCAGTCGCGGATGCGGAGAACCAACTCTCTCAATTGATCCGGGCGGTGGAAGAGGGGGAAGAGGTGATCATTACCCGAAGCGGAAAGCCAGTCGTCCAGATTACGCGGGCACGACAAGAGCAGCGGACCGTTGAACTGGGTGCGCTACGAGGGCGGATTACCTTGAAGCCGAGTTGGGACGCGCCGATGACGGAAGAGGAGTTTCTGGTTGTAGCGCTGGCAGAGGAGTTGGCGATTCTGAGTGCCGACGGTGGGTTCCGGGCATATGCTGGCGAAGGTTTGGTCGTGATTGGATAAGTTGGCCGGGTGGAGAAGGGGGCTCCCGTCGAAATCGGCTAAGGTTTTTTCCTAAGAAGCACTTTTTTAACTCTAGGCCGAAAGTTTTGTCTGATACCCGCCGATGTATGGACTAGTATGTCGGTAGACGCATTTCTCTGGGTCCTTTTGCCTGTGTTCATCGCGGCCGGTTCCTCTTTGCTCTCCTTCTTCGTCATGCAGGCGAAGCTGGAAGTAGCGGTCTCGCAAGAGAGGGAAATCATCGCCAAGCTCCAGGCGCAACTTCAGGCACAACAGCAGTCGGTCGAGGACAAAGTCCATGCGGCCGAAGAGGGGGCCAAACGAACCTCCTTCGACAACTTCCTCGCCGACATTCGGGTGGAAGAACGGCACTACGTCCGGGAATCGAAATCCTCGTCGTCTACGAAGAAAGCGATGGTGCTGCAGGAACGGATGTACTTCCGGAACCTTCCGCTGTCGAACTGGGTGGAGCATGAGATGACCGTGGAAGAAGGCGGGGACCTCGTTCGGTTGGCGAAGGCGGCCTCGGTCTTCAGCGGCGCGGTCGCTCCGTCTGACGAAATCGACGATCCTCCATCGGATGTGCCGATGCAGGTTGGCCCTCGGCTCGTGCGGAAGGAACCGACCGGTGGCCTCCTGGTTGGTTAAGGGCACCGACGGCGCGGATCTGCGGAACGGGAAGAGTTTGGATTGACAGGGGTGGGTTCTCGACGGTCCAGACGAGCGCCGCCACCATCTCTTCTTTCGTGACCAAACCGAGGCGGAGGGCTCCAGCCCGACAGCTCGGACTCTGCTCGGCGGCCTTGTAGAGAGGCAAGAGCAGATAGGGCCACCAGTGTCCCGCTCCTAGGACGTACCAAGGCCGGAGGATCGAAACGGGGAGTCCGGATAAGACTAAACGCCCCTCGCAGCGTCGACGAACTTCGATGTAGCTCTTCATTATGGGGGCTGGGTGGGCGACGCTGAGGTAAACGAAGTGGCTGACCTGACTTCGGCGTGCGACGGCTAATGACTCTTCAAATGAGCGGCCATCGACGGTTTCAAACTGCTTGCCCTTCCAAGGTGCCGGGTGCGACGTTCCTGTTAAGTGGACGAACGTATCTCCTGGCTCCACTTCATACTCAAATGTAGATCTGGCCAGAGGGTCGCCTTCGACGGGCATTGAACCGGGGGGGATATGGCCCCGGGAGCGTGGTCGATACAGACATTTGACCGAATGCCCACGCCGGAGAAGCTCCTCGATCATCGGCCGGCCGAGGTAGCCCGTGCCGCCGCTTACAAATACGTTTGCCATGGCTACTCTCCCTTACGAGAGCAAGGCAATTATGGATTCGGTTGCCGGACCGAAATCGACTGGGGTCCGGTGCAGGCTGATCCGGCACAGATGACGATCGACGTCGTCAGGGTCTGCAAATCGGAAGGAACCCCGGCATTTACCTGCTGTACGCCGAGCAGGCCCGGGGCGGGACCAGCGTACAAAGGAATCTGCGAGGGCCGGTCATGAATCCGGACTGTTACGGAGGGGCCTTCCAGTCCGGTCAAGAAAAGCTGCACCACGGTTCCCGATTCCGCGGGATTGGCGGCCGTATTAGCCGAGTTGTCCTGGTTCAGGATCGCTCCGGGGAATATGCCTGGATTCGTGGTGGTTAGCGGCACGGTGACGGGAACGGATTGGCGCCCATCCACAATTACGATCGCCTGGGCGGTTGGTCGTCCGGCCAGTTCCGGGGGGACCTGGAAGTTAATCTGGCGGGAATCGGCAAACAGGATGCGCCCTTCGATACCGTCCATCGTGAGCCGGGTGGCGGTTCCGGTTAAGTTCCGGCCGAAGAGGGAACCCAGTGAACCGGGCACCAACGGGCCCGCCTGGAACGCTCCGGGGCTGATGGCGGTCACCTCCGGGTTGGTGCTAACCGGCGGTAGGGTTAGGTTCCGGGCCACCATGCGTACGTTGGCCGACCGGGTTCCGGCGAGCGGCCCTCCATCAATCACCAATGTCGCTTCGTAGGTCCCGGGTGGGAAGCCATTTCCGGCCACTGCATCGAGCCGCAACGTGGCATTGTTGAGCCCGCTATCGGGGTCGAAGCGGAGCCATCCGCTGCCGTTTTTGTAGATCACCGAAGCCGTCCACGAAAGCACGCCGCCGCCCTCGTTTAGGACGCGAATGAACCGGGTCTGTCCGGTCGATCCGATGACGACGTCATAGCTGAGTTCGGCCGATTCGACCGTGAGGCGTGGAAACAGGTTGGAATTGCAGTCGCCGAGCGCGTTGCAGTCAGTGGGTGGCGCGATCTCTTGGAATCGCGGGATTGGCGCTGTCGAACTTGGACTGGCGATGGTTGAAACTGGCCCGAGGCTCAAGCTCACAGTTGCGCGTACGGAGCCGCCTTCGGGTCGCTGCTCGAGAATCAAGAAGGTCGGAATCTGGACGGACTCGCGGAGATTGGCCACACTATCCATGACTTCGAATGCGGCAACGCCAGATCCGTTCGTGAGGGTGACCTCGGAGAGCTGGTCAAAATCGATGGTTCCAACGCCCCCGCTGGGGGTGAAGAGCGGCACGCCACCGGCTCCGGCGTTGTCACTGTTGCCGATGCGGGAGAGCAGGAGTTGTCCATTGCCTCCTGAAAAGTATCGTCCACCGCTGATCGGTAGGCCGAGGTCCCCCCCGGAGGTGGGGGTCGCTCCACTGGAACCGACGGCGACCGCGGGTGTGAACACTCGTGCGCCGGCAGGAAATCCGGCGTACCGCACGAGCACTCGGGTTCCGACATCGGTTTGCGGGCCTTTGCGCTGGAACGAGTCGGAGAAGCCTTCGGTGATCCGGACAGAGGCATAACGCACGCCGCGGCGAATGAACTCGGGGAAGCTGATGGTCTCCGGTAGTTTTGACTGCGTACAAACGAAGGTCGTCGAATAGGAGGCCAAGAGCCCCCGCTGGGTGATACCGACGGTGAAGGGGGCGTTGTCGGTACGGATCTGCCCGGCGGTGACGGTGGCGAGTGCGACACGGATCGGCTGCTCTGGATTGTTGGGAGGAGCGATGCGGAGGTTAGTGATCCGCAGCACGGCGGTTCCGGTGGAGGACAGATTGAACTGGACGCTCGGAAAGGTGACCTGATTGGAGGCGGTCGCAAAGGCCTGAGTGTTTAAGATCATTTCCCCGGAACCGCTGTTGGCGGTGAAGATGATGTCGAGTGCCCCATTGCTCAACGTTTTGTTCGTGATAGGACCACTGAAGGAGATTAAAGTCAGTTCGCCGCGAATGGTGGCGGAAGGCGTGCCCCCGGAACAGTTCAGCAACATGTCGCCGACGCGTTCGGTCAAGCCCTCGGTTCGGACGATGGTCGGCACGGCCGTCGCCAAGCAGTTCACCCCGTTGGCCGGCTGCGCCCACGCGGCTAAAGCCGTAATCATCAGGACCAATGCAACTTTCAGACGCATGAGCTTCTCTAAGGGAAGGATACAATGAAGAAGCCGGGGCTACCTCCGGTGTTTCAGTAAATTTCTATGGCGACCCTTACCACCAGCATTGCCGATGAGATTCTTTCGCTCAAACGAGAGCGGAATGCGGTGATCCTTGCGCACCACTATCAGGAGAGCGAGATTCAGGAACTAGCCGATGTGATCGGTGACAGCTTGGAGCTGGCTCGGAAAGCGAAAGAACTTGATTGCGAAATCATTGCCTTCTGCGGTGTGTGGTTCATGGCCGAGACCGCGAAAGCATTGAACCCCGCCCGAACGGTTATTGTTCCTGATCAGGATGCCGGCTGTTCCCTGGTCGATAGCTGCCCGGTGGACATGGTCCGCGCGTTTAAGCGTAAATACCCGGACCATGCGGTGGTGAGCTACATCAATACTTCCATCGAAGTGAAAGCCGAGAGCGATATCATTTGCACCTCTTCAAACGCGGTGAAGATCGTCAACTCGATTCCCGCCGATAAACCGATACTCTTCCTGCCCGACATTAACTTGGGCAACTACGTGAAGAAAGAGACTGGCCGGACGAACATGCGAATCTGGCAGGGGGCGTGTATTGTCCACACGACGTTTGCCGCCCGGAAGGTAACGGAAGCGCGGATGGCGCATCCAGAAGCGATGGTGGTGGCGCACCCGGAGTGCCCTGGCGATGTCCTGCTGCAGGCTGAATTCATCGGCTCGACGTCGGCGCTGATCAAGTACTGCATCGAAAGCGAGCGCAACTCCTTCATCGTCATGACCGAAAGCGGGGTGCAGCATTCGCTGCGGAAGTTCGCGCCCCATAAGCAGTTCTATTTCGTGACGAACGAGAATTGCAATTGCAGCGAGTGCCCCTATATGAAGAAGAACTCGCTCGAGAAGCTGCGCGATTGTCTTGCCTCGGTAAGCCCTCGGGTGGAGCTTAGCCCTGAACTCATGGAGCGCGCCCGCCTGCCGATTGAACGCATGCTCGCCGTAAAGTAAATGCCCGAAGCACCTCTGTTGGACACGTTCGGTCGACTACACGACAATCTCCGCATTAGCGTGACCGATCGTTGCAACATTCGCTGTTTTTACTGCATGCCCGAAGACGGTGTAAAGTTCATGCCGCGCGAGGAGATTCTTTCCTTCGAAGAGATCGCTCGGATCGCCCGGGTAGCCGTTTCGATGGGAGTCCGCAAGCTCCGCCTGACCGGAGGCGAGCCTTTGCTACGGAAGGATCTTCCGGTGTTGATCGAACAGCTCACGGCCATTCCCGGCGTCGAAGACATCGCTCTGACGACGAACGCGGTGCTGCTTGCCGACCAAGCGGCTGACCTTTACAAGGCCGGATTGCGCCGTTTGAACGTTCATCTCGATACGTTGGACCGGGATCGATTTTTTCAAATTACGCGCCGGGATGACTTTGATAAGGTCATGGCTGGGATTGAGGCCGCGCTCGGACTGGGCTTTGGGCCCATCAAGATTAACGCCGTAGCGGTGAAGAATCTGGTTGAGGCGGACATTGTGCCGCTGGCTCGTTTCGGCCGGGAGCGCGGCATCGAAATACGCTATATCGAGTTCATGCCGCTGGATGCGCAAGGCATTTGGGATAAGGCGAAGGTACTGCTGCAGGACGACATGCTGGGTTTGCTGACGGCGGAGATTGGCCCGCTCGAAGAGATTCCCGACCGCGATCCTCGGGCCCCGGCCAGCGAGTACCGCTTCGCCGACGGCGTTGGCCGAGTCGGATTCATTAGTTCGGTCAGCCACCCGTTCTGCCTGAACTGCAATCGGATCCGACTCACTTCGGACGGTAAGCTGCGGTATTGTCTTTTTGCGATTGAAGAGACTGACGTGAAGGGGTTGCTGCGGGGTGATGCCTCAGACGACGAAATCCGGGCCACCATTCGCGAGACGGTAACCCGGAAGTGGATCGGCCACGAGATCAACTCACAAAAATTTGTGGCGCCCCCGCGGCCGATGTATTCGATCGGCGGCTAGCTTACTTCAGGCCCATAATGCGACGGTTCCGCTTAGTGTCGGAGGCTCCGCCGGCGAAATCATCGAAGGCTTTTTTCGGTACATCGATCAGGTGTGAGGCGATGAACGGCGCGCCTTCGGCGGCCCCTTGCACGCTGTCTTTAAAGCAGCACTCCCATTCCAGAACGGCCCAACTGGAGTAGCCCGCGGCCGTCATGCGAGAGAACACCTGCTTAAAGTCGACTTGCCCATCGCCTAGGCTGCGGAAGCGGCCCGGACGCTCCTTCCAGCCGAGGTAACCGCCGTAAACGCCCGCTTTGGCGGAGGGTCGGAACTCTGCATCCTTGACGTGGAAGGCTTTGATGCGGCTGGCATAAACGTCGATGAAGCCGACGTAGTCCATGCATTGGAGGACGAAGTGGGACGGGTCATAGTTGATGTTGACGCGGGCGTGGTTGCCCGAGGCTTCGAGGAATCGTTCAAAGGTTGCGCCGTCGAAAACGTCTTCGCCGGGGTGAAGCTCGTAGGCGAAATCGACGCCATGTTGATCGGCCAGATCGAGGATCGGTTTCCAGCGTTTGGCCAGCTCTTTGAAGCCTTCTTCGACGAGCCCTTCGGGGCGCTGCGGCCAAGGGTAGAGGGTAGGCCAGAGCAGCGCGCCAGTGAATGACGGCGACACGTTCAAGCCCAAATTGGCGGAGGCTTTAATGACCAGCTTAAGCTGCTTGATCGCCCATTCGCTGCGGGCTTTCGGATCGCCTCGCACTTCGGGTGCGGCGAAGCCATCGAATAACTCGTCGTAAGCGG
>JBBRIO010000078.1:0-13507 GCA_038220855.1 Bryobacterales bacterium
CGCCCGAATGTCGTTGGCGACGTACTCGCGCTCTTGTGCCGGAGTTAGCTTCTCGTAGTCGAGGTGCTCGCCGAGGCCGGCCCCGATCTCGAGAGTCCGCGTGAATTCCCCTGCATCCTCCACCACCACCCCGTGGTTAAACTTATCGATCATCCCAAACTT
Source organism: Bryobacterales bacterium (assembly GCA_038220855.1). Lineage (GTDB taxonomy): Bacteria > Acidobacteriota > Terriglobia > Bryobacterales > Bryobacteraceae. Next base: position 163 of record JBBRIO010000078.1, read on the forward strand.
CTTGGGCAAAACCTCATGCCAATATTTCATGAAGTCGTCGCTGATCACCACCTGCTCAGCGGTCAACGGGGGAAAACTCTTGGGCCATTTGGACGCAGTTGCCATCGTAAAGCAGTATCGCAGATTGTTAAACGAGGCGCTTCAGGCGGAAGACTTGACCCGGCCCGGGTCGAAAGAACGCCCCGCTCTTAGCACCGGCGCGCGTCGAACTTTCCCGCTCCCGCGTCAGCTCCAACTCCCCGCTGACCAGTCGCCCCGTGAAACGGATCTTTGTGTCGTTGATCTCGTTGCCCGCCTGTTCGGCCAACACCACGACGAACGTCACCAAATCGCCAGCAACGATGCCGGTAGCGATCGGCGTACTCTGGTAGTCACCGTAGAGCTTTCCCCCCAGTGTGCTGCCCTTCTGCGTGAACTGAAACGCCATCGGCGTCGGATCCCGATCCACCCTGCCGGAGCCGATCTCGCCCACCCAAATTCCCGTAAGGTCGGCGGCCCAGGCCCCGCTGGCGACCAAAAGTAGAGCGAGCCTACGCATGAACCAACCCCGCCAGCGGACCAGTGCTATCGGCAAATCGTTCAACCGGGGTGCCAAAGGCGTCCAGCATTGAAACGTACAGATTGGCCATTTGCGTATCCTCGGCGTAAACCAAGTGCTGGCCGGAGTTGATCCGACCGCCACCCTTGCCGCCTAGAACCAGCGGCAGATTGTGCGGATAGTGCCGGTCGCCGTCGCTAAGCGCGGAGCCGAACAGCACCATCGAGTTATCCAGCACGTTCGATTCGCCTTCCTGCATGTTCCGCAAACGGCGCAGCAGGTAAGCATACTGCTCGACGTGCCAACGGTTGATGAGCTGGTATTGGCGCAGTTTATCGGCGTCCTTCTGGTGATGCGAGACGTCATGATGACCAGCGCTAACCCCTTCGAGAAAGCGGAAACTAACGTTGCTGACGGCATTCCCGAACATGAACGTCGCCACGCGCGTGGTGTCGGTTTGGAAAGCGGTCGCGATCATGTCGAGCATCAGCCGGACGTGTTCGGCGTGGTCCGCCGGACGGTCGGTGGGAATGGCCTTCGGGTCCATCGCGACCCGCGCTTTCCAGGTTCGTTCTTTGGTGCTCGTCGCCCGTTGGACGCGCTCTTCGAGCGAGCGCATCACGGAAAGATACTCATCCAGGCGCACTCGATCCGCCGTGCCGACCCGCGTCCGCAGGCGCTTGGCGTCACCGAGAACTCGGTCGAGAAGCAGCGAGTCCATCTTTGCCTCGTTGCCCTGCGGACCGGACGAAGCGCGAAAGAGCCGCTCGTAAACCGAGCGAGGATTCAACTCGCGGGCGAGCGGCATCGACGGGCTGCTCCAGGCGATGTGGGAGCCGTAGACCCGCGTATAACCAACGACCGCATCGACGCCGATAGCTACCGGCGTCACCCCCAGCTCCAGCGACGGCAGAGGCGTCTGTCCGGCGATGCGTTGCGCCGCCAGTTGGTCAACAGAAACGCCGTTGGCGATGTCTTCGCCGGGAGTCTTTTTAATCGTCTGACAGGTCAGCCATGCGGCCTCTTTGACGTAATGTCCATCACCGCTTTTGGAGTTTTCGTTCCACAAATTCGTCAGAACGGTGATGTGGCTCTTCAGGTCCTCCAGCGGCTGCAACGTGGGCGATAACTTAAAATCGGCACCCTTCCCCTCGGGCGTCCATGCCCATGGGTTTACCCCATTCGGCATATAGAGCATCGCCATACGCTGGGGTGGCTTTCCCGCACCGTCGACGGTCGGGAGCGGTGCGGCCATGGCTTCCAGCCAAGGCAGTCCGAGGCCGACGCCGGCTCCGCTCAGAATGGTACGGCGAGAGATTTTCATAGGATCTTTTTTTCCTTGGGACGCTCTTTTTGACGGAATGGGATACTAAGGACGATGCCTTCAATCAGCGCCTGAGAGCTGTAATCTTTGGCTTTGACTTCGGCGACTATGGCGTCTACGGTGCAGGAATCGCGGAGCGTGAGGCCGCGACCGAGAGCGTAGCCGAGCAACTTATTGGTCAGGTTTCGAACGAAGAGTTCCTTGTGGACCATCAGCGCGGCCTTGAGCTGCGCCGGTCCCTGAATCTTAGTTCCGTCGTTCATCTCGCCCGAATTGTCGATCGGCTTGCCGGCATCTTCTTCGCGCCATCGGCCGATGGAATCGTAGTTTTCGAGGGCGAACCCGAGCGGATCCATCCGGGAATGGCAGCCAGCGCAGACCGGATTCGAGCGGTGTTTCTCAAGGCGCTCCCGAACCGACTTCGGCGCGGCCCCAGCGGCCGCCTCTTCAAGCGCCGGAACGTTGGCCGGCGGCGGTGGCGGCGGCGTGCCGAGTAGCGAATCGAGGATCCAGGTACCGCGCAGCACGGGGCTCGTCCGGTAAGGATAGGACGACACAGCGAGCACGGCCGGCATGCCGAGCAAGCCGCCGCGATTCGTATTCTCCGGCAGTTCCACCCATTGCGGCTGCTTGGCTTGGTTCGCCCTGACAGCAAGTTTGAAGCCGAAGTGCTTCGACAGGTTGCTCGTGCCGATCGTGTATTTCGAATCGATCAGGTTGAGCACCGACATGTTCCGGACCAGCAATTCGCGGAAGAACTGCTGCGGCTGAATGCGGATGTCCCCTCGGAGCTCTTCGTCGGACGAGTACGTCGGGAACAACTTGGCATCGGGTGCCTTGTCGCCCGTCAGGTCGCGCGTATGGAGCCACTGATCGGTGAAGCGCCGGGCCATGTTCCAGGACCGATCGTTCTTCAGCATTCGGCGGGTGATCTGCCGCAGAACCTCTGGATCCTGCAGCTTTCCGGAGGCCGCCAGATCGGTCAACAGTTCGTCGGGCTGGCTGCCCCACAGGAAGTAGGAAAGGCGAGAAGCGAGCGCGTATCCATCCACCGTTTCGACCGGTTCGGTCCGGAACAGAAACAGCGGGGAGACCAGCGCCCCGCGCAGAGCAAAGAAGATGGCCGGTTCGAAGTCTTGGCCAGCCTTGCGAGCGGCGCGGAACAGGTCGAGGTAGGGAAGCAGATCCGCTTCCGGCACAGGTCGCCGAAACGCGCGCGGCAGAAACGCCGCCAGAATCTTACGGGCGGCTTGGTCCGGGGTCACCCCGGGGCCGGGCTGGGCGACCAGAATGCGCGTGCGGGACTTGTGTTCCTTGGCCGCGAAGTCCATGGCCAGCTTGGCCGTCTCCATGTACTTTTCCGAATGCAGCGGAGACAGAAACAGCGTCTCAGCCGCGTTATCGAAGCCCTCGCCGCCAGCGCCGTCGATGGGAAGAGCATGGCCAATGTCGAGGTGGATATCCAGCAGATCCTGGACGGTCGCCGTGTACTCGTCGCGGTTCAAACGCCGCAGGGGCGATGGGCCAGCGGTGATGCCAGCGGCACACGCGGTCGTGCGCAGCGTTTGATCCACATACGCCGCTAACTCCTCGCGCGCGCTCAGCGCCGGGGAGGGCAGGCCCTTCGGCGGCATCTCGCCGTTGCGAACGCGCAGCGCCAGCCGGGTCCAGACATGGGGATCGGCCGAAAAACTGGCCGGATCGCTAACCTTTTCCAACCGAAAGCCGCCCACCGCGGATTTCCCGGAGTGGCAGTTCTTGCAATAAGTTACGAGGAATTTCTGCGTCGCTTCGAAATCGGGCGCACCGATAGCGCACACGGCGGACAGCGCGGCTAGGGCGAGCGGACGAATCACGACATCTTCACTATATACCTGTTAAGGGACCTTCACAAACCGATAGCCGACGCCGCGGACTGTCAGTAAATGCCGGGGCTTGGCCGGGTCCGGCTCGATGTATTTCCGCAGCCGGACGATGAAGTTGTCGATTGCCCGCGTATCGGTATCTTCGTGCAATCCCCAAACCTCTTCGAGCAACACTTTGCGGGAGACTGGCGAGCCTTCGTGCTGAATCAGGCACCGGAGAACGTTGGCCTCCATCAGCGTCAGCGGATAGACGCCCGAACCAACGCGAAGTTCAAGTTGGTCGAAGTCGACGGACTTGTCGCCGAACGTATAGCCGGCCGGTTTCCGCAGCCACTCGCGACGGCGCAGCAGGCCGCCGATTCGCGCAATCAGAATCGCCAATTCGAAAGGCTTGGGCAGATAATCATCGCAGCCTGCGGCGAAGCCGTTCAGAACATCCTCGGCATGGCCCCGAGCGGTCAACATCAGCACGGGTACGAACAACGCCGCGGCACGGAGTTCCCGTAACACCGCGAAGCCGTCCTTGCCCGGAAGCATCACATCAAGCACGACCACGTCGAAATGGGTTCGTTTCGTCAAAAGGGCTTCCAACGCGGCCTCGCCGGTTTCGACCACCTCGACCCCGTATCCTTCCGCTTCCAGGTTGAAGCGGAGACCTTCGGCCAGCGATCGCTCGTCCTCCACCACCAGAATCCTGCTCATGATTTCAACGGGAACTGGACGACGAACGTGCTGCCGCTGCCCGGCCCCGCACTTTCCGCCCAAGCCTTGCCGCCATGCCGTTTGGCCACCGAACGAACGATAAACAAGCCCAGGCCCGTCCCCTTCACCCGCGTCGCCAAGGTGCCCGGTGCCCGGTAGAACCGTTTGAAAATCTGCTTCAACTCGCCCTTGGCAATGCCCGGGCCATGGTCGCTTACCCGAAGCTGAGCAAACCTTCCGTCGACCACCTTCGTTGCCACGTCCACCTGCGCCGGCCCCACGGAATACTTGATCGCATTTTCCAGCAGGTTCGAAACGACCGCGCGGATCTCCTCGGCGTCCCCTTGCATGGCGATGGGTTCCGCCGGGGCGAACGAGAGATGAATGGCGGGCTCCGGGTACATCGCCCGGAAACGGTCCAGGCATTCCGCAATCATCGTGTTGAGGTCAAACGACGAAAGGTGCAGTTTGCGGCTGGCGCCCAGGCGGCCCGTCTGGAGCACCTGTTCAATGGTCGAAAGCAGCCGATCATTTTCGGCCATCATGATCCGGTAGAAGTCCTGGCGCTTGGCCTCTTCCACCGGCCGCTGCTGCAGCGTTTCCAGATACAACCGGATCGCCGCGACCGGCGTTTTCAGCTCATGGGTCACGGCGTTAATGAACGCGTCGTGCTGCTCGTTCCGCCGGATCTCACGCACCAGAAAAATCGTGTTCAAGACCACTCCGCTGATGATAATAGCCAGCAGGACCAAGCCCAAAAATAACAGGATGCCCGTGCGCCAACTGAGGAGGACCCAGCCCACGTAAAGCAAAACCGTAATCGAAACAAGGCCGGCGCCTAGCGCGATGAAGAACGCGATAGATTTCCGCCGGCCCGTCACAATCACCCTTCCAGACTACGCCGCTTTCTGCCGCGGAAGTTCTTCGTCAAGTTTCGCTACCTTGACCGACTTGATAATGCCCAGCTTTTCGAGCAGCTTGATCTGCAAAAACGACGGGTCGAACTCGTACCAAGCCAAGCCATGCCGAGCCGAAACGGGGTGAGCATGGTGGTTGTTATGCCAGCCTTCGCCAAACGTCATCAAGGCGACCCACCAGTTGTTGCGGGAGTCATCGCCGGTGGCAAAGCGGCGGCGGCCCCACATATGCGTTGCCGAGTTCACAAGCCACGTGGCGTGCAGACCCACCGTCACCCGGACAAACGAGCCCCACAGCAGAAACGGCCATCCGCCAACGGCGAACAGCAAAGCCGAAAGCACCACGAGCGGGAGCCAATGCCAAGTGTTGAGCCAAACGTAGAAGGGATCCTTCGCCAAGTCGGGCGTGTACTTCGCCATTCGCTTGGTATCGGCGTGATCCGCTGTACCGACCAGCATCCAGCCGAGGTGAGCCCACCAGGCACCATCGCGCGGCGAATGCGGATCGCCCGGTTGATCCGATTTCTGATGGTGAATCCGATGGGTGGCGACCCAGAAGATCGGGCCCCCCTCAAGACTCAGCGCGCCGCACAAGGCGAAAAAGTGCTCGAGCCACAGCGGTGCTTTATAAGAGCGGTGGGTATGCAAACGGTGATACCCCATGCTGATGCCCAGGCAAATCGTCATCCAGTAAAGGAAGGCGGCCACTGCGAGAGCGGTCCAACTGAAATTGAAGAGCGCGGCAACGGCGCCGGCGTGAAGTACGATGAGGACAATAACTGTAGGCCAGTTCATACTTCCACGCTACCAGCGATCCCCGCAAGTCTATGTATTAGTTGTGTAATAGCTTCCCAAGGATCGCGACAGCCTCTTCGCACGCCGCCCGGTCAACATCGAAATGGGTCACGGCCCGGACGCGGTAGGGTCCCATCGCGATCATCACCACGCCTTTTTCAAGCAAACGAGCGCACACCTGTTCGCCGGTCAGCCCCGATTCGGCCACCCCGAAGAACACAATGTTGGTACCGGCATAAGGTTCCACCACGATCCCGGGCAGCGCCGCCAAGGCCTCGGCCAGGTAGGCCGCATTCGCATGATCCTCGGCCAGACGGCCCGGCATCTCCTCCAGGGCGATCAGTCCAGCCGCCGCCAGAATACCGGCCTGCCGCATACCGCCGCCGAGCCGCTTCCGCAGTCGCCGTGCCTCTTCGAGCAGCTTCTGCGAGCCCACGAGCATGGACCCGACGGGCGCACCCAGGCCCTTTGATAGGCAGAACATCACCGAATCGGCGTGTTGGGCGATCTCGACCGGGGCCACGCCTAAGGCCGTCACGGCGTGGAAGAATCGCGCCCCGTCCATGTGAACCGCCAGACCCCGGCTTTCGGCCCCCCGCTTAATGGCGGCGAGTTGATCTAGCGGATAGACGGTCCCGCCCGCTACGTTATGCGTATTCTCCACCGCGATCAAGCCGGTCGGCGCGGCATGAGGACCGACCGGGCGGATCTCCTTCGCGATCTGCTCCCAGGTCATCAGCCCATTCGTCGTCGGAATGGCGCGGGCAAGGCACCCGGCGAACCAGCCCATCATCGAAAGCTCGTAGTTCAGGACGTGCGCACGGGCTTCGCAGATCACTTCCTGGCCATGTACGGTGTGCATCTTCAGGGCGATCGTATTGCCCATCGTTCCGGTGGGCACGAACAGACCGGCCTCTTTGCCCATGATGGCCGCGGCGCGCGCCTCCAGGCGATTCACAGCCGGATCTTCCTGGTAAACGTCGTCGCCGACTTCAGTTTCGGCCATAGCACGGCGCATGGCCGGGGTGGGTTTGGTTACGGTGTCACTGCGGAGATCGATCATAAAAATTCCTGGAGTACGTCATTCGAAAGTAAAATGCCACGCGGGGTCAGGCGCAGGCGTTCGCCGTCGCGGACCAGCAATCCGTCGGCGACGAAGCGGGCAATCGGCTCCCGCCAATGTTCCCATTCGGCGGGTTCGGGGACGATGCCCTCGCTCAACCGCAGGCCGACGAAGAACCGCTCGGCAGTCGGATTGGCCGGGTTGGAGTCCTCCCGCCGGGGGCCGGTCTCTACATAGGCGAGCGCGCTTTCCGGGTTCTGCCAACGCTCGCCGCCGGCGTTCGAATGGGCGTCGGCCCCGAACCCGAGATACTCCTCAAGTTGCCAATACTTCAAATTGTGCAGCGAAGGTTGCCCAAAGTTCGATATCTCGTAGCGAGGCAGCCCCATGGCGGCGAAACGGTCAACGGCACTCTCATACATCGTGGCGATCGCGTCGTCGTCGGGGATGTCCCGGGCTCCGTACTTTGGCCCGTTGTTCAAGATTTCGAGGCCAAGGCGGGAGTCCTCGTCCACCTCCAGCATGTAAACCGAGGCGTGAGGCGGGGCCAGCCGCTCCATCCAATCGAGCGAAACCTGCCAACTGGCGGGCGTCTGCCCGGCCAGCCCGGCAATCAGGTCCAGGTTGAAATTGGTGATCCCTTCCGATCGGAGCAGCGCCACGTCCGCCGCCACAATCTCGGCCGTATGCTTCCGGCCGGTCTTCCGCAGTTCGCTTTCGACGAACGACTGCACGCCCAAGCTCACCCGATTAATACCCGCCTCCCGCCAAGCGGCCACCTGCTCCCGGGAAAACGAACCCGGAGCCGCTTCCAGCGTAGCCTCCGCCCAAGGGCGGCCAGGAATGCGCTCCAGCAGAGCCCGTAAATCGTCGTTACCGATCTGACTCGGCGTTCCGCCTCCGAAATAGACGGTATTCGGGGTCCAGGGCCACACGGTAGCCGATAGTTCGTTCCGCAAAACCGTGTGGTAGCTCGTCTCCAACTCCCGCGGAAACACTCCCGAAGCGAAATTGCAGTACGTGCATTTTTGGGCGCAGAACGGAAACGAGATGTAGACGCCAGGCATTTAGGAAAGAGCGATCGTCTCGCCGAGGTGTTCGCTGACGTGGGCCGCGATCAGTTCGGCCAGCGTTTGGCCAGAGTCGGCCAGCACGAAAGCCTCCCGCGCGATCACCCAATCCAGCTTGAAGCTCCGGGAGTGAGCCGAAACCCACACCTGCCGGACCGGCGTCTGCGGGCTGACGACGAACTTGGCGCGGGGCTCTTCAAACTCCACGGTCAACGTGCCATTATTGAAGTCAGCCTCAAAATCGTGTTCATCGGACGCGGTGGCCAGGGCCTTAAACAGAGCCGTCATGGCATCTTCACATTTCAGGCGGAAGTCTTGTTCGTCGAGCATGAATCTTCACGGTATCAGAAAGCATCATTAAGACGGCTGATCTTTTAGGGATGGAAACCACCTGCATCCGGCATAATGAACTGCCGAACACAACCCGGCTGTTCGCCGATCTGGTTTATCACTACGATCGGGTAGAGCGTTTTTACGCCCACGCGCCGTACGATCCAGGCTCGTTTTCCGCCGCCGCAGCGCAAATTCAGTATCCTCCCGAACGCCGCGCGGCGATGGTCGCCGCCTTGGCCGAACAGAACCCCGGCAACCCGTCGCTCGCGTTGTTGGCTCAGGAAGGAACCGTCGCGGTCGTCTCTGGCCAGCAGGTTGGTCTCTTTTCTGGTCCCGCATATACAGTTTTCAAGGCGCTTTCGGCCATTCGCCTGGCTGAGCAACTGACCGCCCAAGGGTTACCCGCCGTACCCGTCTTCTGGTTGGCCACCGAAGACCATGACTTGGTCGAGATCAACCAAGCTTGGGTGTTTGACGCTGGCCACGAGGTGGTGGGATTGAAATCCTCGTCCGCTAATCCCCTCGGCGGGCCCGTTGGTCCGATTGTCCTCAAGGATACGCCCATAGCGGAGCTTGAGAAGGCCTTGGCGGGGTTCCCCTTCGCCGATGAAGTCCTCAGCCTCGTCAGGGAGTGCTACGCTCCTGGGGCGACCTTTGGCGGCGCATTTCGGGCACTGGTCGGCAAGTTACTCGCCAAGTGGCCGATTCTGTTTCTCGACCCGCTCGCTCCTTCCGTTCGGGCCATTGGGGCACCGCTGTTGGAGCAGGTAGTGGAACGGATGCCGGAACTGAACGCGGCGCTGCTCGAACGGAACCAGGAGTTGACTGCGGCCGGGTACCACGCCCAAGTCCACGTCGAAGCGAACAGCTCGTTGCTCTTTTCGCTCGAAGGCGGCAAACGGACGCCCTGGAAGCAGACCCCGGTTGCCAGTTCCCTGCTCTCGCCGAACGCGTTGCTGCGTCCGGTGCTGCAGGACTTTATCCTGCCGACGGTAGCTTACTTTGGCGGCCCGGCTGAGTTGGCCTACTTCGCGCAATCGCAGGTGCTCTACACCCGGCTGTTAGGCCGCATGCCGGTCATGCTCCATCGAGCCGGGTTCACGCTGCTCGACGACCGTACCGAGAAGATCCTGTCCCGCTACGGCTTGAGTGTCGTCGACACCTTGATCCACGAAACCGGTCTGCGCGAGCGCGTGGCTGCGAAGTTGATTCCCGCCGATGTGATCGAGAAGGTCGCGCAACTCCGCCAACGAATTGGCAACGAGGTAGAGGCGCTCTACGCCGACGTCCAAGCACTGGACCCGACCCTGGAAAAGGTGTTGGCCAAGAGCAGCGCGAAGATGATCTACCAGCTCGACAAGATGCAGCGCAAGACCGCCCGTCAAGCGCTGCATCGCGACGAACAGGCCCAGCGGCACACCGAATTCCTTCATCACAGCCTCTATCCTCATCGCCACATGCAGGAACGTTTTTACAGCATTCTGCCGTTCCTGGCCCAGCACGGGATGGATTTGATCGAGCGCGTTTACGAGCACGTCGAAGTTGGTTGCCCCGACCACCAGGTGCTTCCGATACACTAGCGCCTATGCGCGCTAACCCCGTAAAGCTGGCCCTCGCGGCCGGCAAGACTGTTCTCGGCACCTCTTATGGCCAACTCCGCGATCCCGAGATCGCCCGGATCCTGAAGGCCGCCGGCTTTGACTACGCCTATCTCGACGGCGAACACGGCTGTTTCGGCATCGAAACGCAGCAGGACATCTGTCGCGTGGCCGGCCTCTGCGGACTCACAGTATTCGTCCGCGTGGCGGATATGCGGTACGACTTGATCGCCCGCTCGCTGGACTGCGGCGGCGACGGCATCATCTTCCCTCGCGTGGAATCGCCGGAACTGTTGGCCCAGGCCATTAGTTGGTGCAAATTTCCGCCGGTGGGAATTCGCGGCTTTGGGTTGACGACGATGCAGAACGATTACGAGAACGTGACGATTCCGCAGGTGATGACCCACCGGAACGAGAATGGCATGGTGATTCTGCAGATCGAGACCAAGCGGGCGTTTGAAGCTCGGGAGGAGCTACTTTCTGTGCCCGGAATCGACGTCGTGATGGTGGGGCCGGTGGATCTGTCGATCTCGCTGGGTGTCCCCGGGCAATTCGACGATCCGAAGATGGTGGAAACTCTCGAGGCGATCCGCGATACCTGTGTAGCCAAAGGAATCGCTCCGGGAATCCAGGCTCGCAACTTGGCGCTATCGACAACGTGGCGCGACCGGGGCTACCGGTTCTTAGGGACAGGGTCCGAATGGGCCATGATGCTCGAGAAGGGCAAGGAGATCGTAGGAAGCCTACGAAAATGAGCAATGGTGCCGAAGGTGGAAGTCGGAGAAGGTGACGATGGTGGAAACCAATAAAAACACGTAAGTTATTGGTTTCGCTGGCCCATGGTTTGCAGATAGAAGCGACTAAAACGCTCAATCCGCATGTCTGTGGCACACCATCGGCACACGATCCGAATGAATCGTAAGCGTGAATACCCCAGAATGGACACGAAATCCGGCACAGGTGGGAAGCCGGAGTAAACGGGCGGGCCGATGTACAAGAACCGGATCTACACCGTCGAGAGTCTGCAATGAGCGGACGCTAAGCCCTTCGGTGGGCAGTTGGTCAACGAGTTGATAGATCATCGTAGCCGACTAAGGGATTGGACCAAAAACACGATTACCCAGAATATTATTACGGTCGCACTTAACACGTGCGGATCCCGATGATGTCGATCACTCATTCCGACGGGATGGCGATCACCAAATGGAGCTTAGCGACGCAAGCTTTTTCATGGTGACATAATGATCGCCATCCGTCACGGAGTTTGTATTTTCTTCCTTTCGTCAATCGTCCTGGGGGAGGGTTTTCGGCGGGGGCCGGAGCCTCGCTCCCGGTCTATTTCCAGTCTTCTGCTTTTCCCGCTCCCAGGGAGTTTGTCGCTCTATGGCCCTGCCCGGCAGGGTCGCGGCTCAGAAGCGGAAAACAGCGGCTAATCCCGTCGTCGTCGGCATGTTCCCAACCGGAACGACAACAACCTTTCCACCCTTTTTCAAGACCAACTCCGCGAGATCATCAAGAAGGTCATCGACCTGCGGATCTTCGAGGCTGCTGAATGTCACCTGTCCAGTCTCCTTATTCACTTGGCCGGGAATCTGGCGTTCCGCCTCTACCAACAGCGATCCAACTCGCCCCTCAACTGCCGCTTGAGCGACAGTCGCTAAATCATCCCCTCCCACTCCCTTCGATCTGGCTTCTTCAAATTCATCGGTAAGCTGACTCAAACGCGATCTAAATTCCGGCTCCACGACCTCCCATGCTCGCTGGCTCAACTGGTCGAGAGCGAGGAAGGTTGCGTCCACCTCGATTCCTTTGAGCGTCAGAAACGGGTTGTGGCTGATCTTCCGAAATGTTGCGTGGTATTGGCCTAGGGCCGCCAGGATGAGAGGAGTGCCGGCCGGGCGCGAGTGAAGTTTCAAGATCGCTCGGTCAACCGCTCGAAAAAACCGCTCCTCGTCAATATCCGTTTCGTCCGGCTTCGATCCGTGACCGTGACGCATGCTCGAACCCAACGCGGTTCCCCCGTAAGAGGAAACGGTCTGATGAGGCTCGGTCAGCTCCTCGCCCAGCGCCTCGGTGATTGTGCGCGGAACTCCCTCTGCCAACTCGATCTCATCCAGACTGTCGCGATTTCCGTCGAATAACTTAACCTCTCACCGGTTCAAGCTCAGAACCTGGTATCGGTCCGCCGACTGGAGAATGCGCAGTAGAGGCTTGATATGGAAGCTGTTGGCCGCGACGGCCAGCTCCGCGACAGGCCTCTGCAGCTTAATGATCCGGAACACGCCGGCCGCCCCCAGAACTGCCAAACCATCCCACGTATGGTTCCAGAATTCCTTATTCGCTGCCAATCGATGAAACGGATCGAGCAACGAAGCGGTATCTTTTGTCGTATACCGGCCCCTCAATGATTCTTCAAGAGCCTTAAGTAGATTCTTGTACCGTATGGGATCTTGCAGATTCTCGGGATTTCGCCGATGCGTTGCCTGATAGAGCGAAAGGCATGGCGGCTCGTGGTCTGCGAGTAATATCGGCAGACCATCTTGAATCGTTGTTTGGTTAATCACGTCGTTTGTCCTAACCGCCCGTAAAGACTGCTCAACAACCTTTGCATTTTCTGCGATGCTCCCTTTACCGCTTCTTCTGGAGTCGCCGCGTCATTGGTGGACACGACCGGATCACGGCCCGCTGGACGGACTTCCAAGAGACACCTGTTCTCCCGAGGACCGGATCTTGATGAGCCGTTCACATCGGTAAGGTGGATCTCCACGCGAGTAATTTGGCCGTAGAAACGCTCCAATGCCTTGTTCACGTTGGCCTGCATAGACTCCGACAACTCATTGTCGATTGCGATGCTATTGTCACTGTTCACTTGGATTTGCATATAAGGTCTATGGTTAACCTACGCATTTCGATGGCCAAACACTCTCAAGAGCGGCGAAAGAACGAAACTTCGACCACCTTCCAGAGTCTCAGGGTTTGAGTGACCTCCTTTCCGGTTGCTCCTGCTTATCAGAATCGCGGCATTCAAGGGCGGAAGCTACAACAGCCCCCGCTCTTCGCCGCCGTCTACGTTGCCGAAGCGATTGGAAGCCCGGTGCTGGTGGCACCGTCCCTCGTCGCCTCTTATGCGGCACTTCTGG
>JBBRIO010000079.1:0-13500 GCA_038220855.1 Bryobacterales bacterium
CGTCCTGCCCAACGCCATCAGCCGCCACGCCGTCGTCTCCCGCCGCATCACTCTCGGCACCGCCATCGCCATCATGCCCGGCGCTGTCGTCAACGTCGATTCCGTCATCGGAGACGGTGCCATTCTCAATACCGGCTCCTCCGTCGACCACGATGGCCGCATCGGCTCGTGCGCCCACATCGCCCCAGGCGCCCATCTGGCCGGGAATGTCACCGTCGGAGAAGGGGCGTTTCTCGCCGCCGGGTCCTGCGCCGTACCCGGTATGAACATCGGTGCCTGGGCCACGGTAGGCGCCGGGGGCGTCGTCATTCGCGACATCGACCCCAACTCCGTCTGCGTCGGCGTACCCGCCACCCGGAGGCTGCGCTGAAGATCATCGTCGCCAGCACCGTCGTACCTTTCCTCTACGGCGGCTATACCGTCATCGTTGACTCCCTCGCCGATCAACTCACCCGCGCCGGTCACGAAGTCGAGGTCTTGAAGTTTCCCTTTTCTTCCCGCCACGAAGAGCTACTCGAACAGATGACCGCCCTGCGCCTCCTCGACCTCTCCGAGCACGGCGACCGCCTCATTACCATCCGCTTCCCCAGCTACCTCCTCCGCCACCCCAGAAAAGTCGTCTGGTTCATCCACCATCACCGCGGTGCCTACGATCTTTGGGGAACCCGCTACCAGGACATCCCGCTAACCCCCGAAGGCACCCGGATTCGCGATTCCATCATGAACGCCGACCGGCTCGGACTCAGCGAATGCCGTCACGTTTTCAGCAATTCTAAGGTCGTCGCCAAGCGCCTGAAACAGTACAACTCCATCGACGCCGAAGTCCTCTATCCCCCTTTGCCCAACGCGGAAAACTACCATTGCGCCGGCTACGGGGACACCGTGCTTTACCTCAATCGCCTCGTTCACCACAAGCGCCAATGGCTCGCAATTGAAGCGATGCGCCACGTCCGCTCCGACGTCAAACTCCTCATCGCCGGCAAGGCAGACCCCGACGCCGCAGCCTATGTCGATGAACTCCACTCCCTCGTCCACCGCCATAAACTCAAAGACCGCGTCACCATCTTCGACGAATGGATCGGCGAGAAGCACAAGGTAAAGCTCTTTGCGGAGTGCCTCGCCGCCGCCTACTTTCCCGTCGACGAGGATTCCTACGGCTATCCCAGCCTCGAAGCCCATCAGTCCGGCAAGGCCGTGCTGACCACGTCCGACTCCGGCGGCACACTCGAATTGATCGTTGATCAGCTTAATGGCTTCGTCGCTTCGCCCGAACCCATCGCCATCGCCGCTGCCCTCGACGAACTCTATAACGACCGCGTCAAAACCCGCTCCATGGGCGAAGCCGGCGCCGCCCGCATGCGGGAACTCGGTATCTCCTGGGACCGTGTTCTCGATCGGATGCTCGCATGAAGATCCTCGTCGCCAACAACTGCGTCCCCTTCGTTCGCGGTGGCGCGGAACACCTCGCCGAAGCGCTCACGCAAAAGCTCATTGAGTTCGGCCACCAAGCCATGCTAGTCCGTATCCCCTTCCGCTGGGAGCCCCCCACAAAGATTCTCGACAGCATGTTGGCTTGCCGGCTGATGCACCTGCAAAACGTCGACCGCGTCATCGCCTTCAAGTTCCCTGCCTATTACCTTCCCCACGACAATAAGCTCCTCTGGCTCGTCCATCAGTTTCGTCAGGTTTACGATCTTTGGGGAACGCCCTATCAAGGCATGGAAGAGACCCCCGAAAACCTCTCCGTCCGCCGTAGCATCATCGAGGCGGACAACACCTATTTGCGCGAGGCCCGCCGGATCTATACCAATTCCGCCACCACCTCCGACCGGCTCCAACGCTTTAACCAAATCCCGTCCGAGGTCCTCTATCCGCCCCTGCTCGAAACCAGCCACTTCCGTTTCGGCGAACCCGGCGGTTACATTTTCTGCGCCGGCCGCATCACAACTTCCAAACGGCAGCACCTTCTGGTCGAAGCCATGCGGCACGTCCGATCTGATGTTCGCCTCATCGTCGCCGGCAAGTCCGAAGCCGAGGGCGACGCTCTGCAAATCGAACAGGTCATTAAAAAGTTCAATCTCTCCCAGCGCGTCACCATCATCGACCGCTTCATCACCGAAGAGGAGAAGGCCGCCTTCTTCGCCGACTCCCTCGGCGCCGCCTACATCCCCTTCGATGAAGATTCCTACGGCTACGTCACGATGGAGGCCTTCTACTCCGGCAAGGCTGTCATCACCACCTCCGACTCGGGAGGAATCCTCCAAATTGTACGCCATGGAGAGACGGGCTACGTCGCCGAACCCACCGCCAAAGCCTTAGCCGAAGCCATGGACCGGCTCTTCGAGGACCGCGCCGCCGCCCGGGCCTGGGGACGCGCCGGATATGACCTGATCCAAAGCATGGGCCTGACGTGGGAACATGTTATTGCTACCCTCACCGCACACTAGTTGATTTTCATGCGAAGCCCGTCCTCGCCATTCAGTATCGAACTCAAAGGGGTCTCGAAATCCTTCCCCCTCCGGACCAGTGGGTGGTTTGGCCGCTTGCGGCCTGACCGCTTCACGGCCCTGTCGAACATCAATTTAGCGGTGCAACACGGCGAGTCTGTCGCTGTGCTCGGTCGAAACGGTGCGGGCAAAAGCACCCTTCTGAATCTCATCTCGGGCGTCGTCCCCCCCACCACCGGTTCTCTCCGCACCGAAGGCCACCTCACCGCCCTACTCGAACTTGGCACCGGCTTCCATCCCGATCTCACCGGGCGCGAGAACGTCTTCTTGAACGCTTCGCTCAGCGGCCTTTCCCGCCTCGAAACCACTCGCCGCTTCGGTTCCATCGTCGAATTTTCAGAACTTGAGGAATTCATCGGCGATCCCCTTCGAACCTATTCGAGCGGCATGTGGCTTCGCCTCGCGTTCGCTATTGCTGTCCATGCGGATCCCGAGATTTTGCTGATCGACGAGATTCTCGCTGTCGGCGACGATCGTTTCCAACAGAAATGTTTCGATCGGATGAAAGAATTTCGCGCTCAAGGCAAGACCATCCTCTGCGCCTCTCATGTGCACAGTATCGTCGCCAGCCTTTGTGATCGCGCCGTTTGGCTCGATCACGGCAGCGTTGTTCGCGACGGACCGCTGTCGGATGTCTGCGCCGAGTACGAACACTCGCTGCAAAGTGCCGAAGCGCCGCGTTAGACTAGTCCCTTGGATTTCAACGCAGCTGTGATCAAGCGTCGCCTCATAGAGAAGCTGGGACCCGCGGAGAGTTTACCCGCCAGCCAACCTGCGTCTGTTTCCAATACCGTCGATTTGGCGCCCCTGCTGGCTATCGCCGATGATGCCGGATTCGTTCGCGAAAGTTACCTGCGAATTCTTGGCCGGGAGTGTGACGTCGGGGGCTTTGTCCACTATCGAGAACTGCTCCGCAACCATTTCTCTCGTCGATCGATGATCCTGCAACTGGTCGAATCTGCCGAGGCGAAGACCGGCGGCCGACGCTACGTTGGCCTTTGGGACCGCAGCCAGGAAGCTTCGCTCCGTCCCGGTAGTCGTTGGGTTTCGGCGCTCAAGTTGGCCCTCTGGAACCGCTCTCGGCGCGCTTTTGAGTTTCTCCTCCGTGTCTCGCGCGTAGAATCCATCGAACTCAAGCTCGACTACGTGATGCGGGAAAGCGCGGTCCAGGCCGAGCGCAACATCGCCAAGCTCGACCACACGCTGTTCTCCATTTCCGACAAAGTCGACCGGTACGTCGCTGATCTCGTGGTCAAACAAGCGGAGCTCACGGCTATGGTTCGAGAGAACGGGGTGCAGCACGCGACTCAGGCCCACGCCAGTTTCCTGCGCCAAAGTGCCCTGGCGGAGGACACCCGCCAACAGCGCGGCAAGCTCGAGGCGTTAACGGAAATCAGTCAGCAGAGCCGGGACGAACTGGAACTGCTTGCCAGCGACGCTCGGCATAGCCGAGCCGAACTCGCAGCGCTAGCCCAAGACGCTCGGCAACACCGCACCGTGCTCGACGCTCTAACCGACTCCGCTCGCCAGCACAACGCCCAGTTTGAACAATTGCGGCTCGATAACCAGCTCCTCCGCGACAGCATCGCCGACATCCGCCGTCAACAGCGTCCTCCCGTTTTCCAGGCCGGTTCCGATGTGATTGTCACCGAAGTCGAGGGCTTTCTGTTGGCCATGCCAAGTCAGGAATGGCGGCTGGGCGCCTATTACGCTCTGCGCGGGCTCCCGGAACCAGGCATGACGCGCCTCTTCGCCAGCCTCATCCAACCCGGCATGGTTGTCGTCGATATCGGCGCCCACATCGGCATTTATACCCTCTTCGCCCTGCGCCATCTTTCTGGCCACGGTCGCCTCTACAGTTTCGAGCCCACCCCGAAGACCCACGCGCTCCTTCGCGACAACGTCCAAGTGAATGGCTTCCTCGAATCCGGTGTCGTTCGACTCGATTCCCGTGCCCTCTCCGACCACGCGGGTACGGCCACGTTCACCGCTTACCCCAACAATTCCGGCCATAACTCCTTGTTTGCCGGAACCACCCCCGGCGAATCCCTTACCGTCGAAACGGTCACCCTCGACGCGGCGCTGGCCGACGAACCCCGCATCGACGTCATTAAGATTGATGCCGAAGGCAGCGAGCCCTTTGTCCTGCGCGGCATGACCCGGATTCTCGCCACCAGCCCCGGTCTTCGCATCTTCGTCGAGTTCGCTCCGGAACACCTGCGGCGCGCCGGCATCGAACCGTTACAATGGTACGAGGAGTTGCTGCGGCTGGGGCTCCGGGTGCAGCGCGTGGAAGATGTTTCGGGCGAATTGTTGGCGATCGATCCGGAGTCTTTGGTCCACTGCATTAGTTGGAACCTGATGTTGTCAAAATGACATTCGCGCCTCTCCCTTCTTCCGCTTCATCGCTTCGTGAGATCCCGATTTCGGCCCCTCGATTTACCGGGAATGAGTCCAAGTACGTCCAGGAGTGTATCGACTCGACTTGGGTCTCTTCGATCGGGCGCTTCATACCCCTGTTTGAAGATGGATTCGCCCGGTTCTGCAACGTTCCCCATGCCATCGCCGCCAACAACGGCACCAGCGCTCTGCACCTGGCTCTCCTCGGCTGTAACGTAAAGCCGGGCGACGAAGTAATCGTCCCCACCCTCACCTTCGTCGCTACGGCTAACGCGGTAGCCTACTGCGGTGCCAAACCTGTGTTCGTTGACTCCGAACCGCGGACGATGAACCTGGATCCTAGCCTGCTCGAAGCGAAGATCACGCCCAAAACCCGCGGCATTATCGTAGTCCACCTCTACGGCCATCCCGCCGACATGGACCCCATCCTCGCCATCGCCCGTCGCCACAATTTGTTCGTAATTGAGGATGCCGCCGAAGCTCATGGAGCGTTATATCGCGGTCAAATCGTCGGTGGATTGGGCGACGCCGGCACCTTCAGCTTCTTCGGAAACAAAATCATCACAACCGGCGAAGGTGGCATGGTAACCACCCGAGACCCCGCCAAGGCGGCCCTGATCCGCACCTATCGCGGCCAAGGCATGCAGCCCGATCGGCGCTATTGGTTCCCGGTCATCGGTTACAACTACCGCATGACGAACATCCAGGCGGCTCTCGGATTAGCGCAGCTCGAACAAATTGATGCCTACATGGCGCACCACCGCACGGTAGCGTCCTGGTATGCCCATTACCTATCCCCGATCGCTGACCTCCTGGCCCTGCCCGTTGAAGAGCCGTGGTGCCGCCATGCCTATTGGCTCTACACTGTGATTTTGAATCGCGCCGTTGGTGCCGGCCGCGACGACTTGATGCGGCAACTCGCCGCCGTGGGCATCGAGACCCGACCCGTCTTCTATCCCATGCACGTCATGCCGCCCTTCTTCGAGGTTGATGCGCACTACCCCGTCGCGGAGCGGTTGGGTGACCGCGGCCTTAGTTTGCCCACTCATATCGGACTCACCGAAGCCGATGTCGCCTACGTTGCCGGCCACCTCGCGCGACTCTGTTCGTTATGAAAATTGCCTGGTTCACTCCGCTTTCCGAGAAAAGCGCCATCGGGCGGGCCAGCACTTATATCGTCCGCGAGTTGGCCAAAAGCGCAGACGTCGAGCTTTGGCATTTTGAAAAGGGTCCGTTGCACCCGGTCGCGGACGCGAAAATTGTCTATGCCCCCAGCGCCGACTTGGCTCGACTGGCGGGGTTCGACCTGGTTGTCTACAACTTCGGCAACCACCTCCCGTTTCACGGTGAGATCTTCGATGTTTCGCGCCAGCACCCGGGCATCGTGGTGTTGCACGATTTCGTAATGCACCATTTTTTCGCCGCGCTCTATCTGGAATCACGCCGCGATCCCGGTGCCTACCTTGCCGAGATGGAGTATCGGTACGGCGTCGCTGGCCGCGCCGCCGGCGAGCGAAGTCTGCAGGGCAGTCCCGTTTGGGAAACGGACGAAGTCGTGGATTTTCCCCTCGTCGAAAGGTGTACGGAAGGCGCGCTGGGGGTCATCGCCCATTCCGAGTATCTGCTGGAAGCGGTGCGGCTGCATTACTCAGGTCCAACCCGCAAGATCAACCTGCCGTATGAGCTTCCTGGCGACAGAGCTGCGGCCGGCCGCAGCAGTCTGGGTGTCCCTGGCGATCAATTGATGCTGCTCACGATTGGGCATGTAAACGCGAATAAGCGGGTCCATGCTACTCTCGAAGCGCTTCCGGATGGCATGCATTTGGTGGTCGCGGGACCGACGGATCCGAACTACAAAAAGCGTCTCGATGAGATCGTGGCCAGTCGGAAGCTCGGCTCTCGGGTCCATTTCCTTGGTCGCGTGAGCGACGAGGTGCTGCACACTTGCCTGGATGCGGCCGACGTTTGCGTCAATCTTCGCTGGCCGGCAATCGAAGGCGCGTCTGCTTCGGTCATCGAAGAAATGCTATATAGCAAGCCTGTGATCGTGAGCGATGTCGGCTTCTACAAGGAGCTGCCGGTGGACTGCGTCATTAAGATCCATCCCGCCCGCGAGCACGCTGAGTTGACGTCCGCGTTGCAGCGTCTGAAGGACGTCGTCGTTCGCCGAGGTTTAGGGGATGCGGCGCGGGTTTACGCCGAGTCCACATTTCGCGCGGACGCCTATGCCAAGGATTTGACTAGGTTTGGTTGGGAGGTGCGCCACGCACAGCCGCTCGTAAATCTGACGGACCGCATAGCTGGCGAGTTGGGACGGATGAAGGTGTCGGGCAAGATGGTTATCGTGGACATGGTGGCAGCGACGGTAGCGGAGTTATTCTGCGAACCGGGCAGCGGGCGGACGAAGTCCGCCTAAAAAAATTTTGCTGCCTTAAAATCGTTTAATTTTGAGGTTCCGAAACCAAACCCTGGAGTCGTGGTTCTGCAAGGACACGAATGTCTCTGCCGGAGGTTCCGCCAGCGGGTAAGTCATCACTTTTTCTCCATCCAGCCAGTGCTCTACATGGTCCACCGCCACCACGATTCGCGATTCGTGAAACACGTCCGGCGCAGTCGGCTTCACCGGCGTCGGTGCGTGGACCGTATAGAGAGACGCCGTCTGCTGGTTGGCTGGCGCCTTCGGATCGGCCAGCAACTGATACTCCGCCCCGCGCGCCCGCGCCTGATAGCCACTCTCGCCTTTCCGCTGCCAACGGTCGGTCTTCTGAATCCGGTACTTGACTCCCGAATTCCCGCCCGCCTCCAGCTTCCATTCAAACCGAAGTTCATAGGTCCGATAGGTGCCCACGGTCCGCAAGTCGTGCATCCCCTCCGGGCTCGGCAAGGTCTGCAAGCAACCATCTTCAATCGTCCAGGATGCCGGAAAAGGGGCCCCCGTCACCTCCAGCCAACCCCGCGTCGAAACGCCATCAAAAAGGCTTTCCCAGCCCTGCGCCCCTAAAGCGCCGGCCATTAGGAACAGCAGTCCCAGCCTCACAGGATTCCACGGAATTTCGGCGTGTACCCCGGAAACACCGTCGCCAGATTCTTGTTCCCTAAATGTTTGGCCGTCAGTTCGCCCAGCACGTCCCGGAAGTCGGTCGTAATCGCAAGGTCACGGTTCTCATACAGCTGCTCGGGCTCGAGGCCCGGCCACTCCCCGTGCACTTGGCCGCCCTTCACTCCCCCTCCCAAAATAAACATGCAGTTGGCATGTCCGTGGTCGGTCCCGCGGTTCCCGTTCTCGCGCGCTGTGCGCCCAAACTCTGACATCGTAACCACAACTATATCCTGCATCCGGCTGCCCAAA
Organism: Bryobacterales bacterium; assembly: GCA_038220855.1. Lineage (GTDB taxonomy): Bacteria > Acidobacteriota > Terriglobia > Bryobacterales > Bryobacteraceae. The sequence continues at coordinate 8,257 of JBBRIO010000079.1, forward strand.
TCTGCGTGGAATGCCGCCAACCCCGCACTCAGGTCGCCCAGCAAATTGTTCAGCTGCGGCGCTTGGTTAATGTGGGTATCCCAGCCTGTAATATCGGTGAACGCCACCTCCATCCCCGCCCCAGCCTTGATTAATCGCGCGATTTGCAACAGACTCTGGCCAAACCGCGATCCAGGATAAGCCAAGCTTCCCGTCGCCGGGCTGTAGTTCTGCTTATTGATCGACTCAATCAGTTTCACCGCTTCGAATGTTTCCTGGCTCGTGCTCTTCAACACCTTATCGTTCGAGTTCGCATACATCGACATGAAGTCGCCTTGCGCGTCGTCCCGCACTTTAAAGCTGCTCAGCGAGTTCACCGCCACCGCCGCCTGCGACCCTCGCAGGGCCCGCGGCAGATTCGCCCCTAAAGCTACCGCCCGAATCGGAGACGCGGCTTTTTCCACCGTCAGTGCCCGGTTCAACCAACCGTCACGGGTTCCCTTCCGCCCCGGCGTCCCGGACTCCATGTAATCCTGAGCGTCGAAATGAGAGCGCGTCGTGTCCGGAGATCCCGTCGCTTGCACTATCGCCAATTGCTTTGTGTCCCAAAGCGGCTTGAAATTGCGCAAAGCTGGGTTCAACCCGAAGAACCCGTCCAGGTCCAGCGGCTCAGCCACCCGCAAAGTCGGCCGATACCCCGCGTAGGCCTTATCGCCGAACGGTGTCACCACACTCAAACCATCCATCGCCCCGCGCAGGAACACCACCACCATCGTCTTCTTCCCGCCGGTGGCGGCGCGCGCCAGCCATCCCGGAGCCATACCCAAGCCGAAGCAGGTCAGGCTCAAAAGATTCCGTCGTGTCAACGTGTACATTTTCGTTCTCCTCTAGTGCCGTTGGAACTCGGGCCCGCCCAGCTCCAGGCCTCTGGCGCGGGCGTCGGACGCAGCGATCGCCACCTTCACCCCGGGCACCTTGTTGCTCGTCAGCGCCATCGCAAAATTCATGCGCGCCAGCAGCGCCGCCGAGTTCGTCCACTCTTCGGCCGTCGCGTAATAACCGGTCGGCTCCACTTTCTTATACAGCGGTTGTCCCAAAGTCGCCAGTTGTTGGGTCAGCGCCACGGTCGAGTCCACCTGCGCATTGGTCGCCCGCAGCGCGCTCGCCACCATCTCGAACGGCATCTTCATCTTCGCCTTGTACGCGCCCTCGCTCCAGAACTCCGGGCTTGCAAACATCACGGCCAACATCGGCGTAATCTCGCCCTTCGTCTTCGTAAAGCTCTTCGCCATCCGTTCCACCAACGCCGGCGGCGGCTCATCGGCCACAAACCGTTGTGCTAGTTTCGTGGCAATAAACTGCGCCGTCGAAGGATGCGCCATGAGAATATCGATCACCTGCAGACCGTCTTCCTTTCCCCCGCCTGCCGCGATCCGATGGCCCAGCACCATCTTTTCGCCCCTGTCGTGAGCCCGCTGATTGAAAGAAAATCCGCCCCCCAGCTTCGGCGCGGTAATGCTCCAACCCGTGAAGCAACGAGCCACTTCCGTCACGTCTTTCTGCGTGTATCCCTTATCGACGCCCATCGTGTGCAGCTCCAGAAGCTCTCGGGCGTAATTCTCATTCAGCCCCTGCGCTTTCTTTTTTCCCCGGCCCCGCTTGGCGGCTTCCTCTGACATCGACGTCCAGTTATCCAGGTAGAACAGCATCGACGGATGCTGCGACGTCGCCAGCAGCAGGTCTTTAAAATTGCCCAGCACGTGCGGCCGGAGCGCCTCTCGCTCGTAGCTCGAAGTGAACATCCGATTGATGCCCTTGTCATAGAAGACGTTGAAGTGGTTGAACCAGAAATCGGCCAGAATCTCCTCGAGCTGGTGAGTCGATTGCACCGCCCGCATCATTTTGGCGTCCGTCAAATCGTGATAAACCACCTGATTCGGCTGCTGCGCCGCAATCATCTCCCGCCTCAGCGCAAGATCGCTCCCGTTCATCACCTCCTGCCGGCCGCCGGGAAGCCGGGCCAGAACGGCGTCCCGCTTGGCCGGATCCAGTTTCTCGAGCAGTGCCTTGCGTTCCGCCGGACTCGCGCCCCGGAGCGCTCGCGCCTCTTCCGGCGTCAGCACCGCCGCGTTGGGGTCGGCCGTTTCGGCCTTCTTTGACTTAAGTCGTTCGGCGTAGCGCTCCAGCCTCGCCCGCATTACAGGATCTTTTATCTGCGCGAGATTGCCGCTTCGTACCAGTTGCTTCAGTACATTCGGCGGAGGATATTTGTCGGCGATCTGTTGCGCTGTCATCGGCAACGAGTCTAGTTGAGCGAGCCGTGCGAGCAGCGTTGGATTCTCGGGCACCCGCTGAGGATGCAACTGCAAATCGATCCATTTCTCCACGCCCAACTGGGTGATGCTTGCCCGGTCAGCGTCGGTCGCTCCAAACGTCAGGCGGTTCAAAGCGTGCTCGATGCGCGCCTCTTTCGACAGCTTCCTTTGGAAGCCGACGGGGTTGCCCGCGAACAAAGCGGGGAGGAGAAGAACAACAACTGTCCGGCGTAGCATAATGGCTCCTGCCATGTACTAACGCATTAAAAAAGGGAAAGTTGCGAAAAGAGAAATTGGAGCGGGAGACGAGATTCGAACTCGCGACATCAACCTTGGCAAGGTTGCACTCTACCAGCTGAGTTACTCCCGCTCAGCTCACGAAGATAATGGTCTCACGCGCCCCGCCTAGTGTCAACCCTGTTACCCTAGCACCCATATGCGCCCGATTTTTGTTTGCGGTCTCCTCTGTTGCCAACTCTTCGCTCAGCCCGCCCGCCGCGATGCCGATTTCGCGCTTCGTGTTAAAGAGTGGACCACGAAGCCCGAGTTCCTTAGCCCTCTGGTGGATCACCTGCCTGTCGTCGCTGGCGTTCCCTCGCCGAAGGATGTCCTCGGCTACCACATCGGCACCCCGAAGAAGCTCGCCACCTCCGCGCAAATGCTCGCCTACTTCCGGGCCCTCGAAAAATCGTCGCCTCGCGTCAAAATTCTCTATGTCGGCAAAACTGACGAAGGCCGCGATTGTTGGACCGTCGCCATCGCCGACGAAGTCACCATCCGCCGTCTCGACGACTACAAGGCCATGCTCGCCAAACTGGCCGACCCGCGCCGCGTGAACCCCGCCGACCTCGATGCCCTGCTCGGCCAGGCCAAGCCCATCTATCACGTCACCGGCGGGCTTCATTCCTCTGAGACCGGCCCGCCCGACATGTTGATGGAACTCGGCTATCGCATCGTCGCCGAGGATGGCCCGCTGTTCGATTCCATTCGCAAAAACCTGATCGTCTTCCTCACCCCCGTCCTCGAACCAGATGGCCGCGATCGCTACGTCGCCTGGTACAACCAGTTCAAAATTAACGAAGAGAACGAGGACGATCGCCTCCCCGGCCCCCCTTATTGGGGTAAGTACATCTATCACGACAACAATCGCGACATGCACTACTCGCAGATCACGATGCGCAACTGGCTCGCCGCCTATCTCGAATGGCACCCGCCCATCATCCACGACCTCCACGAAAGCGTGCCCTTCCTCTACACCTTCAGCGGCCAACCGCCCCACAATCCGAACCTCGATCCGATCCTCTACGCCGAACTGCCGTGGTTCGCTAATTTTGAGATGACCAAGATGATCGGCTACGGCATGCCCGGGGTGTGGACGCATGCCTTTGTAGACATGTGGTCGGCAGGCTACCTCGGCTTCATGTCTTCAAATCACAACGGCATGTTGCGGATGTACGAGGTTTACGGCAACGGCGGTGCGAATACGATGAAGCGCAAGGTCGATTCCGCTGAAGGCACTGACCGGTTCGGCGCCTCCACCCGCCAATGGTTTCGCCCCCTTCCGGCCTACAAGGACGTCGAATGGTCCTTCCGTAATAACATTAATTACGGCCAGACCGGAGTTCTCACGGCCCTCGAACTCGCCGCCGGCAACGCCCGAACGATTCTGGATAACTTTTACAAGAAGAGTCTCCACTCCATCGAAGCCGGTAAAAATGAGGCTCCCTACGCCTTCATCATTCCCGACAATCAGCGCGACATGACCCGCGTCGCCTGGCTTGTGAATACGCTTCGGTTGCAGGGCATCGAGATCGGCCGCTCCGAGGCCGACAGCTCCTTCATCATTAAACGGGACCAGCCCTATGGCCGATTGGCCAAATCCTTGCTCGAAAAGCAGGTCTATCCAGATCCGAATTTGCGCACCTACGACGACACCGGCTGGACCATGGGCCTGTTGAGCCAGGTAGAGGTGAAGACGAGTAATGATAAGGCTATTCTGGCCACCAAAACAACACCCGTCGATCGCTTCCTGCCGAAGGGCCAAATCACCGGGACCGGAAGCCTGATGGCGGTGCATCACAACCGGGCGCATGGACTGGCCACCTTGCGTTACCGGCTGGGTAAATCGATCAAGGTGGAGGCGCTGGAAGCGGTTCATGAGGGGATTCCCGCCGGCTCTCTGCTCCTCGAGGCGTCCCCGCGGGCGAAGGCCTTGGTAGAAGAACTCGGCGTGCGGGCCACCCTGCTCGCGGCAAGGCCGCCCGTCGCCATCCACGAGGTCGACCTGCCTCGGCTCGCCATGTACAGCACCTGGGGCAATACCCAGGAGGTCGGCTGGGTTCGCCACGCCTTCGATCAAGTAGAAATCCTGTTCGATCTGATTTTCAAAGATCGGGTCCGCCAAGGCTCGCTGCGTCGCGACTTCGACGTCATCCTCATTCCAAACCAAGGCCGTACCGCTAAAGGTTTAGTGTTCGACCTGGAATCAAAAGGCCGTCCCTTGCCTTACCAAGGCGGATATGGTGAATCCAACGACATCACCGGCGGCATGGGTTTGGAAGGAGCGCTGGAACTGCAAAAGTTCGTCAAAGAAGGCGGACTGCTGATCACCCTCGCCGGTGCTTCCAACTTCCCGGTTGAGTACGGCATCGCCGGACAGATCGACGCGAGCCGACCCACGAGCCAGTTCTATGCGCCCGGTCCCATCGTCGAGGTAGACATCCTGCAGCCGAAGCACCCAGTCTTCTATGGATACACCTCTGTCCAGCGTCAACTATTTCTTCGCATCGGCGACAACTATTTCTCCGGGCGCGTTGACTCACGGTTTTTGTTACCGACGCGCACCCGTTGCCTCATGAAAATGTTACCCGTCAAAGATCGACATGGCGGAAAACAGAATCGAGAGGCAACTGAGCATGGCCACAAGACGCGAATTGATCAATGCGATCGC
>JBBRIO010000080.1:0-13478 GCA_038220855.1 Bryobacterales bacterium
GGTCACTTCACCCGCACACACCTCGCACTTCCGCTCTGGTTTCGATTTCTCCAAACCTAGGCTCCGGTGGGCCGATTCCAAAATCTCTGGATCAATCACTGGCGTCTCTTTTACGGGCGTTTTGCGTTTCATGTCTCTCCGTTCAGGATAACTCACTTGGCTTACGCCGCGGCTAACTCAGCAAAAACTTCGAGCGCGTAGCTAGAATCCAGACTGGCTGTACAGCGCGGGCAACTCTGTCCGGGCTTAGTCTGCCGCGCGGAACCTCGTCTGAGAACGATGGCCTCCACGTTGTGGGTACACATGTAGCAGTGAACCCGACCCGGCAGCGCCTCAACTGGGAGCGCATTATTCGATTTCATTTTCATTTCCTCCTGTCATCTCACCAGACGTATCGACAAGAGGAAAAGATTCGCGATGAAAAAAATTAATCGCCCGTAGCGCCCGCCGGCACGTTCGCGTCCTTCGACCCGCGCCCGCTAATCCAAGCCCGGGTACCCTCCACCATGTCGTAACCTACCGGCACCACCAGCAGTGTCAGCAACAAGCAAAGCGTCTGCCCGCCGATGATCGTGATCGCAATCGCCGACCGCTGGGAAGCTCCGGAACCCGTTCCGAACGCCGTCGGCAACAACCCGGCCACAATCGCAAATGTGGTCATTAGGATCGGCCGTAAACGAACCCGGTTCGCCTGGATGATGGCATGATGCAAATCCTCGCCCTCGTCCCGCAACCGGTTCATGTAGTCAATCTGCAGAATGCCATTCTTTTTCACAATGCCCAGCAGCAGCAACACGCCCAACGCGCTAAACAAGTTCAACGTCCGCCCGGTCGCAATCAGTGACAGCAGCGCAAAGGGAATCGACAGCGGCAGGGTCGTCAGAATGATAAACGGGTGAATCAGGCTCTCAAACTGTGCCGCCAGAACCATGTACATGAAGATGCTCGCCAAACCGATTGCCATCAGCATGTTGTTGGTCGTCTCTTCGAGAATCTTCACTTGACCCGAAAATTTCACCGTGTACCCCAGCGGCAGTTCTAAGTCGGCAAATACCCGCTGCGCCGCGCTCGCCGCTTCACCCAGCGACGCGCCCTTGGCCACATTGCCGTACATCGAAACCCCAAACTGACGCGAAAAACGGTCCACCCGGCTCGGTCCCAACCCATGCTCCAATTTCGCGATCGAATCCAACCGGATCAGTCCTTGCCGCGCGCTCGGTACCAGCAACCTGCCCAAAACCTCAGGGTTATCTCGCTGCGCCGGAGCCAGTCGCATCATTACCGGGTACTGCTCAGAACCCTCTTTAAAGGTGGAAATCTGGTCCTCACCGGACATCAACAGTCGAACCGCTCCCGCAATGTCGGCGACCCGCACCCCCAGATCGCTCGCTAACTGCCGATCGATGTTTACCTGCAACTCCGGATTATTCAGATTCAAATTCACCTTCACGTCCGTAATCGCGGGCTCCTGCAGCAGCGCCTGGTTGGCGATCTTGCCAATCTGCACCAGTTTCCGAATGTCCGGCCCGAGCACCATCGCGCGGATCGGGGCGAACGTATCCCGGCCACCCAGCGCGTTCGGGTAGGTGATCCGGGGCCGCGCCGATGGGAACTCCATCGCCGCCGCCCGTACCTTATTCCCAACTTCAAGAATAGAACCCAGCTTCTCCGGCGGATCCAGCAAGACGGTGATAAACGCCATCGTCACCCGGTCCATCATCGTCGAACTCTGCGGAATCACCGCAATCACCCCGGGCACCTGTTCAATCTTCTTCGCAATCGCCAGCGCCGTCCGCTCGGTCAGCAACAGCGAAGACCCTTCCGGCATTTCAATAAACATCCCCAATTCGCTCTGGTCTTCCTGCGGCATCCAGTCGCGGCCAATATATTGGTAAATCGGATAAGTCGAGGCGAGCACAATCACCGAGGCCAAGCCCACTGCCCATCGGTTCCGCAATGACCATTCCAGCAACTTCGTATAGGGCCGATCGAAAATCGAGTAATGGTGCTCAATCGCCTTCGCTCCCTCCACCCGAGGCTTTCTTTTCAACAGCCGCGAAGCCAACGCCGGGGTTACCGTAAAGGCCACCAGCATCGACACCAGAATCGAAATCGACATCGTCCAACCGAACTGGTTCAGATACTTCTTGGCATAGCCGGAAATGAAGGCAATCGGAATGAACACAATCACCAGAGAAATTGTAGTCGCAATCACGGCCAGCGAAATTTCGTGCGTCGCCTGAATCGTCGCATCAATCACTGGCAGGTCATACTCGTCCAAGTGTCGATGTATGTTTTCAATCACAATAATGGCGTCGTCAATCACGATGCCCACTGCGAGAGTTAACCCTAGCAACGTCATCGAATTCAGAGTGTAGTCAAGACCCTTCATCACGGAGAACGTAGCCAGAATCGACGCGGGAATCGCAATGAAGCTGATCAAAACCGTCCGCCAATCCCGGATGAACAAAAACACTACGAATCCAGCCAGCAAACTACCAATCACCAAATGCTCTTCCAGCGCCTCTACCGAGTTCTTAATGTAGGTAGACTGCTCTTTCACGAGCGCCATCTGCACGCCCACTGGCAGCGACTGGTTCATCAATTTCATCTTCGTCAGGACCGCATCGACGACCTTCACGGTGTTCATACCGATCTGCCGCCGGACTTCCAAAATGACGGCCGTTTTGCCCTGGTAGTAGGCAAACGATCGCCGCTCCCCGTTCGAGTCCACCACCTGCGCCACGTCCCGAACCCGGATCGCCGACCCGCCGACGTTTTTTACAATAATGTCGCCGAACTCAGAAACTTGATCCAACCGCCCCATCGTGCGCACGCCCATCTCCGCCGTTCCCCGCACAATGCGACCGCCCGGCGTCTCAACGTTCTCACTCCGCAGCGCGCGCTCCACTTCCTGTGCACTCAAGGCGTAAGCGTTCATCTTGTCAATATCGAGATAGACGTTGATCTGCCGGGTCTGCCCGCCCGAAATATCAATCGAACCGACGCCGTCAATTGTTTCAAACGCTCGCCGAATCTGCTTGTCCGCAATCTCGGTCAATTCCCGAGGCGATCGGTTACCACTCACCGCCAATGTCACGATCGGATCGCTGTCCGGGTCCGACTTGGTCACCGTCGGCGGCAAAACGTTCGGAGGCAGTTTCCGCATGGCCGCCGAAACTTTCTCCCGGACGTCCTCGACCGCCTCGCCGATGTCCCTCTCTAACACGAACGTAATCGTCAGATTCGCGCTGCCCTCGGTGATCATCGCGCGCATCTCTTCAATGCCGCTAACCGACGCCACCGTCTCTTCTAGCGGAAGCACCACCTGCGAAACAACTTCTTCTGGACTCGCCCCTGGCAGCCGCACCCGGACGTTTACCGTCGCCGGATCCGTCTTCGGGAACAGGTCCACTCCCAAGTCCATAAAGCTGAAAACGCCCAGAATGACCAGGAACATGATCAGCATGAAGGCGAATACAGGGCGGCGTACGCAAATTTCGGAAAGACTCACGATGGCTCCTAACTACACCAGCAGATTAGCAAACTCTAACGTCCATCACGTTACACTGATGGTTTCATGGCAAAAACAGCATTTCTTTTTCCAGGCCAAGGTTCCCAGTTCGCCGGGATGGGCAAGAGCCTGGCGGAACAATACCCTTCCGCGCAAGCGATCTTCGCCGAGGCCGATGCCGCCCTCGACTTCCCCCTCAGCAAACTCTGCTTTGAAGGGCCGGACGAAGAACTAAAGAAGACGGAAAATACCCAGCCGGCGTTACTCACCGTTTCGATCGCCGCCCTCGCCGTGCTCAAAGAGCAGGGTCTCCACGCCGATTGCGTCGCCGGCCACAGCCTCGGCGAGTACTCGGCCTTGGTAGCCGCCGGTTCTCTCCGGTTTGCCGATGCCGTCCAACTGGTCCGCCAACGTGGGCGGTATATGCAGGAAGCCGTTCCCCAAGGGGTCGGTGCGATGGCCGCGCTGCTCAAACTGCCCGAAGGAACTCTGGAAGGCATCCTTGCAGAAGCCGCCGCTGGCGAAGTCGTCTCCGCCGCCAATCTCAATTCACCCGATCAAATTGTCATCGCCGGCCACGCCGGTGCCGTCGCCCGCGCCATGGAACTCGCCAAAACCGCCGGAGCCAAACGCGTCGTCCCCCTTCCCGTCAGCGCCCCCTTCCATTGCGCCCTCATGAAACCCGCCCAACTCCGCCTCGCCGTCGACCTGGCGGCCACCACCTTCTCCGATCTATCGATCCCTCTGGTCCAAAACGTTACCGCCGAACTCACTTCCAGCGGTGCAAACGCCCGAACCGGCCTCATCGATCAAGTCTCCGGTACCGTCCGTTGGACCGACTCCATCCGCCTCCTCATCGCCGAAGGCGTCACCCACTGGGTCGAAGTCGGTGCCGGCGGCGTCCTCTCCGGTCTGCTCAAAAACATCGACTCCAACCACAAGGCCGCCCGCTTCGGCGAAGCCGCCGAACTCGAAGCCGTCCAAGCCTACTACCGCTGAATCCCCAGCAACCGCAGCCGCTTGTGCAAACTCGTCCGCTCCAACCCCAACGCCCGCGCTGCCGCCGAGATGTTCCAACTCGCCCCTTCGAGCGCCCGTAGAATCATCTCCCGCTCGGCCGAATGCCTAGCTTGGTCCAAGGTATTCGGCGGCCCGTCCGCCTTCGGAAGCCGTAACTCTAGCGGCGCTGATTCGGCCGTCATCACCTCGCCAGCCGTTAAAATCGCCATCCGCTCCACCAGGTTTTTCAGTTCCCTTACATTGCCCGGCCACGCGTAGGCCGCCAGCAGCGCCAACGTCTCAGGAGCAAAACTCTTCGGCCGCATATTGTTCCGCGCACAAAAACTCGCTAAGAAGTGATGGGCCAACGGGGCGACGTCCTGTGGATGCTCCCGCAACGCCGGCACCCGCAACGGCATCACCGCCAACCGATAATACAGGTCTTCCCGGAACCGTCCCTCCTTAACCTCCGCCGTCAAATCCTTGTTCGTCGCCGCCACCACCCGCACCGTCACCCGAATCGGCGTCTCACTCCCCAACCGGTGAAACTCCCCTTCCTGCAGCACCCGCAGCAGCTTCGCCTGCGCCGGCTGCGCCAAGTCCCCCACCTCGTCTAAAAACAACGTCCCCTGATGCGCCAGCTCAAACTTCCCCTTCCGCTGCGAAGCCGCCCCTGTAAACGCCCCTTTCTCGTGCCCGAAAATCTCGCTCTCCAAAATTTCGGCTGGAATCGCCGCGCAATTCACCTTAATGAAGGGGCCGTCTTTCACCGCGCTCTTCTCATGCACATGCGCCGCCAGCAGTTCCTTTCCCGTGCCGCTCTCCCCCAAAAACAGCACCCGCGCATCCGTCCGTGCCGCCAGCGTCGCCTGCTCCACCACCTGTTTCCACGCCGCACTCGCCCCAATCATCCGAGGAGCCTCCGCCACCAACCGCTGCCGCAGCTCCTTATTCTCCGCCTTCAACCGATCCGCCTCCAAGGCGTTCTTGATCGCCACCAAAACTCGATCCCGGCTCAGCGGCTTCTCTAGAAAATCAAACGCCCCGGCGTGAATCGCCTCCACCGCATCCGCAATCGTCCCGTGCCCCGAAATCATCACCGCCGGCTTCCCCCCCAACTGCTTCAGCATTTCAATCCCCGAGCCGTCCGGCAGCCGCACGTCGAGCAGGAACAGATCCGGCGAGTCCTGAAACAAACCCGCCCTCAAGTCCCCGATCGATGGAAAAACCCGGATCGTGTGCCCCTCCCGCTCCAGAATCAGCCGCAGGCTCAGCCCAATGTTCGGCTCATCATCAAGGATCCAGATCTTAGCCATGTTCCACCGGAGCCAGGGGCAGCAGCAATCGAAACGCTGCGCCACCTAACTCTCCTTCGTAATGTTCTATCGTTCCCCCGCTTAACACCGCCCCCCGATGCGCAATCGAGAGTCCGAGCCCCATGCCACCCTTTTTGAAGCTAATCGTCGGCGCAAACAGGCTCTCCCTGGCCAGCTTCGACAGCCCCGGACCATTGTCCTCGATCGCAATCGCGACCCGGTCCTTCTCAACATAAGTGAGCCCCCGCACCCGGCCGCCCTGCCCCGCCGCCTGCGCGGCGTTCTCCAACAGATTCGTTAAAACGCCCTTCAACAAATCCGGATCCGCATTCGTCCGCACCGGCCCCACCGACAACGCTAGATCGTAAGTCGTCTCCGGATGCCCCGGCTGCAAGAACGCCACCCGCTCTTCGAGCAGCGTGTTGAGGTCCACCGGCTGCCGATTTTCACTTGGCTCCGTCGCGAAATCGCCAAAAGCTCTCACCCGCCGCTCGAGCGTCGCTACTTCGTCGCTCACGATCTGGGCGGCTTGCTGCAGAAACCCCGGATCATGCCGATCCGCCAGTTCGTCCATAATCAGCCGAATTGGCGTAAGCGAGTTCTTCACCTCATGGGCCATCTTCCGCGCCAGGCTCTGCCAACTGGCTACTCGCGCCAGATGCACCAGCTTGTCGCGATTTTCCTCCAGTTGCGCCGCCGTTCGGTTAAACGCGGCTACCGTCTGCGCTCCCTCATCCCTACCCGCGCGTTGCGGCAGGCGAATCGTCAAGTTCCCGTTCGCCAATTCGGCCAACCCCGCCTGCAACTCCCGCATCGGCCGAGTAATCTGAATCGCCATCCAAATCAGCACCGCGAGCGAAGCCAGAAAAACGGCGGCCGCGGCGAGGATTAGCGTCAAAACGAACCCACGACGCAGATCAAATAAACGGGCCCGGTCCACCGTCTCCCGCGCCTGGGTGTACTGCCGCTGAAGCAGCGTCATCCCAGGCCCGCCCACCTTCCGCGCGTAGGCCCAAACATCTCCGTTCGGACGCCGCACCAGGTAGTTCAGCCGGTCCCCCGTGTCCCCCGAAAGAAAAAACCGCTCCGGCTCCTGGCTCGCCGCAAACGAACTGATCTGCGCCGGCCAACGCTTGTTGTCCGCTGCGGAGAATCGCTGTGGCGCCAATTTGCCGTCCGCCGCATCTTCCTTCACCGACTCCCGCGCCCGCCGATACATCTCCCGCCCCGTCGACTCCAGCGACTTCGAAAGGCTGTCGAGCTCATCCGTTGAAGCGTAGGAGAGCGAAGTCTCGAGCAGCCGGATCGTCACCCACAACATGGCACCCAACGGAGCCAACGTAGCCAGCAGAAAGACCGCGATCAGTTTGGTGCGTAGACTCACTCTACCCCGCCTAGCGCTTAAGATCCGTCAAACGAAACGGACCCTTCTCTAGCGCCCATCGATTGTCCACCCCTCGCTGCGGCCGTCCAAACCATTCAATCAAGCGCGCCAAAGTTACCCCCGGATCCAGCGCCAACCCCGCCGATTCCTTAGGGTCATCCGCCCGTAAATCCATTCGCAGCCATAACGGCTTATCCTCGGCCACCCCGCTTACCGAAAGCGCCGCGTGGTCAACTACCCACCGCTCCGCAGCATCCCGGCTCAAATTCGTGGCCTGCGTCTTCGCCCCACCCAATCCCGTAATCGCAAACCTCTCTTCCCACAAATCAAAACTCACCACATAGCGATCCACGCTCCGCCGAACTACCGTCGTAAATCGATCCGAAGACAACGAAAGCTGCAAGGAAAACACTAAAGCGGCCCCACTGTGGAGCCGTTCAAGGGACTTGCCGTCCAGAAAATGAAGATACGGCACCTGGACCCTCAGGGTCTGGTCGTCCCACCACACGCGCAGCAACTCCGGCGCCATTGCGCGTGCAATTGGAGCGGCGGTATGAGCAAGCAGCATGCGGCGGGTCATCAAAAATAGGCTCCCGTTATGAAAACGGGTTCGACCGTTCCTGAGCGAAAGGGAACGGCGACGTAAAAATAAAATCCGTCCTTAGTACGAACGCCAAGGCCCGAAGAGTTTCGGACGGCTCCCCGCGAGTTTTGGTTCCAAACGGATCCAGAATCGACAAACGCAGCCAGCATCAATTTACGCCGCAACCGCGTGCCGTACTCGATCGTGCTGGCCACCGCCCGCGTCGCGCCCAGCGGTGCCAACTCAAACTTGCTCCATCCCCGCAACGTCGTCGTGTTGCCGTAAGCAAACCGATCATATAAAGGAGCGTCGCCGCTCACGCCGCCGCCCTGCACCGATAATCGTACATCATGCCGCCCGCGGCTCCAGTCCAGCCCGGCCTGAACCTCATGCCGCGTAAAACGGTAGTCCGAGGCGAGCCCCGCCAAGCCGGCACGCAGGGCGTACTCGGCATGGACGGTCGACTCGCCGGTAGATTCCTCACCCCACACACGCTGATATCGCAGAGTATTTACCAGCGCGTGCGAGGCTTCGCGGTTCACTCCAGGGGACGGAGTTGTGAACCGTTGGAGGCGAAGGCCGACGGAGATCGTAACTTCCTCACGATCAGCACCTCGCCAAGGTGTAAAAATCACATCAGGTTGATAAATCTGGTAGCCCCGATAGGGCTCGTCCCTCATCGCGAGCGTGCTCGCATGAAACTGCGACCGCAGCGATTGGAAGTGAAAGCCAGGACGAACCCGGCCATCGAAGAACGATCGCGCATACCCAGCTTTCAATCCGGTAAACCGTTCCATTAATTGGTCCCCGTCGGAAACGAACCCGACGTAGCCACCCTTCACGCCCGCCCTAACATCCGCCGTCAAACCCTGCCGGCTCTGGTAGGCTAACCGCGAAGGCGAACCGATCACATCAATCCGCCGGCCGGAAACTTCGAGCACTACCCGAATTTGCTCTGACGAAGAGCCCCGCAACAAGCGCGGCGCCACCAGTCGAACCTTCAACTCGTCCCGAATCCGACCCGCCAACTGGGCAAAGGCCTCCGGGGAAAACTTCTGACCTACGCGCTGCTGCAACTCCTTCCGCAATCTCGTCGAGAGCTTGCTCTCCGGCACGCCGGACAAGTCGATCCTTTCCACCGTATAGCGGGAGTTCACGTTCGTGTCGTCCGGAACATTCCACGAAAACGCGCTGGCAGTGAAGATCCCAAACGTGAGCCCGGCCAGAAACACTAGACCGAACAAGCTGCGATAGGCGGTGCCACTCATGAAATTGATTGTGCATGTAACGCGCCAATCGCTAAAGCGCTGATTCAAAAGGAAAGCGTCGTTGCTAAGCGGGCCGATCTAAGACGCCTGTGGCGCCAAAAGCACACTTTTTCGGCGCACACCCTGATACATGTGGAGAATCTCCACCGTCCCAGCCGACCGATTCAGTCGATAAAAAATCGCATACGGCGAGTGATATAGCTTGTAGACATTCGCCCGCTTCGCCATCGGCGTCCCAATAATCGGCATCCCCGCCAAGCACCTTACATGCGCCAACAGCGATGCGCCCACCATCTCGGCCAACTCCGGCGACTCAGCCGCAAAGTACTCTACGATTTGGTTGAAGTCTCCGATCCCTTTATCCGAGAAGAATATTTTGAAATCCACAGCGGTACCATCGCCTCGACCTCCGCCATCGGCGACACGAGTCCACTTTCGCAATCGTGCCATCCGGCATCAATAGAAAGAAGGACTTGGGGCGAGTCATGACTCCACTCCGGCAGCGTCGACGTATTTTCGGCGGGCATCACGGCTCCTTGTGAGGCTTATCGGACGGCGAACCCAGAGTCTGAGAAGTCTCTGAGGAATCTTGCAACAAGTGTCCGCAACCGGAATCACATATAATGAGAACGCAATGAGTGCTACGGCAAGTGGTTTGGCGCGAGTCTCGCGCTTCTACGAAGCCCCCGTGGGTAAGAAAGTTGTTATGGCTGTAACGGGGCTGATTTTGGTTGGGTTTGTGCTCGGTCACATGGCCGGCAACTTGCAGATTTATCTGCCGGTAGGAGAAAACGGCGTCTACGCCATCGACAAATATGGAGCTTTGCTCCATTCCAGCGAAGAATTACTCTGGGGCGTTCGCCTTGCCTTGCTCGCCAGCGTCGGACTCCATATCTGGTCCGCCATCCAACTGGCATCAGCCTCTAACGCAGCCCGCCCGATTCGCTACGTGAAGCAGAGCCCGCTCAAGAGCTCCTACGCCTCCCGGACGATGTACTGGAGCGGCCCCATCATCGGGTTCTTCATCATCTATCACCTTTTGCACTTTACGACCGGGTCCGTGCATCCGGATTACAGGTATCTGAGCGTGCATGACAATGTCGTCAAGGGCTTCTCTGTCTGGTACGTCTCAGCCTTCTACATCGTGGCCATGTCCATGCTCGCCCTGCATCTCTACCACGGCGTCTGGAGCATGTTCCAGTCGCTCGGATTCAACCACCCGCGCTACACGCCGCGCCTGCAGGCCGGTGCCAAAGCCTTCGCATTCCTCATCGCCGCGGGAAACATCTCGATTCCTCTCGCGGTTCTTTCTGGATTGGTTAAATAATCTATGGAACTCGATCCTCGGATCCCCGCCGGACCCATCGAACAGCGGTGGGATAACTGCAAATTCGATATGAAGCTGGTCAATCCAGCGAACAAGCGCAAGTACAACATCATAGTGGTCGGCACAGGACTCGCTGGAGGTGCAGCCGCCGCCAGTCTCGCCGAGCTCGGCTATAACGTGAAGTGCTTTTGCTTCCAGGATTCTCCCCGCCGCGCTCACTCCATCGCCGCACAGGGCGGAATCAATGCCGCTAAAAACTATCAGAACGACGGCGACTCGATTTACAGGCTCTTTTACGACACGGTCAAAGGCGGCGACTTCCGCGCCCGCGAATCGAACGTTTATCGCCTAGCTCAGATCTCGGTCAATATCATTGACCAGGCCGTGGCCCAAGGCGTCCCCTTCGCTCGCGAGTATGGCGGTACCCTCGCCAACCGCTCCTTCGGCGGCGCCCAAGTCTCCCGAACCTTCTACGCCCGCGGTCAAACGGGCCAGCAGCTTCTCCTCGGTGCTTACCAATCGCTTGAACGCCAGATCTCTCTCGGCAAAGTCGAGATGCACACCCGCACCGAAATGCTCGATCTCATCGTCATTGATGGTCGCGCCCGCGGCATCGTCACTCGGAACCTGCTCACCGGCGCAACCGATGTCCACATCGCTGACGCCGTCATCGTCGGCACCGGTGGCTATGGCAACGTCTACTATCTTTCGACCAACGCCAAGGGATCCAACACAACCGCCATCTGGCGCGCCCACAAACGCGGCGCCCTGTTCGCCAACCCCTGCTTTACGCAGATTCACCCCACCTGCATCCCCGTCAGCGGCGACTACCAATCGAAGCTAACCCTAATGTCGGAATCGCTCCGCAACGACGGTCGCATCTGGGTTCCCAAGAAAATCGGCGACACCCGGTCGCCCCAAACGATCCCCGAAGACGAGCGCGATTACTACCTCGAACGCGCTTACCCCAGCTTCGGAAACCTCGTCCCCCGCGACGTCGCCAGCCGTGCCGCCAAGCGCCTGTGTGACGAAGGCAAAGGCGTCGGTCCCACCGGTCTCGGCGTATACCTCGATTTCAGCGACGCTATCAAGCGCCTCGGCCAAAGTGCCGTCGCCGAACGTTACGGCAACCTGTTCGAGATGTACGAGCGCATCGCCGGCGAAAACCCGTACGAAGTGCCGATGCGGATCTATCCCGCCATCCACTACACTATGGGCGGCCTCTGGGTCGACTACCAACTCCAGTCCACCATCCCGGGCCTCTTCGTCCTTGGCGAAGCCAACTTCTCCGACCACGGCGCTAACCGCCTCGGAGCCAGTGCTCTCATGCAGGGCCTCGCCGACGGCTACTTCGTTATCCCCTACACGGTCGGCAATTACCTCGCCTCCAACAAGTTCGACAAGGTATCAACCGACCACCCAGCCGCCCTGGCGGCGAAAGCCGAAGTGGGCGAACGCGTCAAGAAGCTCCTCTCGATCAAAGGCAAACGCACCGTCGACAGCTTCCACCGCGAGCTCGGCAAAATCATCTGGGACTACTGCGGCATGGCCCGCACCGAAAAAGGTCTGACCGAAGCCATAGCCAAAGTACGGGCTCTCAAGGCCGAGTTCTGGACTAACGTCAACGTCCTCGGCACCGACGGGGAACTGAACCAGTCGCTCGAAAAGGCCGGCCGGGTGGCCGACTTCATCGAACTCGGAGAACTGATGTGTATCGACGCGCTAGACCGCAAAGAGAGCTGCGGCGGCCACTTCCGCGAAGAGTACCAAACCCCGGAAGGCGAAGCCCAACGCGATGACGAAAGCTACGCCTACGCCGCCGCCTGGGAGTTCGCCGGCGAAGGCAAAGAGCCCGTCCTCCATAAAGAAAAGCTGACGTTTGAGTACGTCCACCCGTCGCAGCGGTCATACAAGTAGGGGATTGAAGATAGCCATGAGTAGCATGAAGATGACCCTCAACATCTGGCGGCAAAAGTCGCCCGCCGACACCGGCCGGATGGTGAAGTACCAACTCGATAACGTCAGCGAGCATATGTCGTTTCTCGAAATGCTCGACGTTCTGAATGAGCAGTTAATCGGCAAAGGCGAGATTCCCATCGCCTTCGACCACGATTGTCGCGAAGGCATCTGCGGCTCCTGCGGCTTCGTCATCAACGGCGTGGCCCACGGCCCCCGCGGCGGCACTACCATCTGCCAGTTGCATATGCGGGAGTTCAAATCCGGTGACGAACTGTTCATCGAGCCTTGGCGCGCCAAGGCCTTCCCCATCATTAAGGACCTCGTCGTCAACCGCAGCGCCTTCGACCGCATCATTCAAGCCGGGGGCTACGTCAGCATCCCTACCGGCAGCGCTCCAGATGGGAATGCCATTCCGGTGCCGAAAAAAGAATCTGACCGCGCCATGTCCGCCGCCACCTGCATCGGCTGCGGTGCCTGCGTAGCGGCCTGCCCCAACGCCTCGGCTTCCCTCTTTACCGCGGCCAAGATCTCCCACCTCGGCCTGCTCCCCCAGGGTCAGCCCGAACGCTACGATCGCGCCGTGAAGATGGTCAACAAGGCCAACGACGAAGGCTTCGGCGGCTGCACCAACATCGGCCTTTGCGAAGCCGTCTGCCCGAAGCATATTTCGCTGGAAAACATCGCTAGGATGAATCGCGACTTCACGGTCGGCGCTTGGTCCTATCGCGAAGCCACCGGAGACGGCGGCGGGGCCTAGAATGGAGTTGTGAGATTATTTTTTATTCTTCTGATCGGAGGCGGGCTTTACGCGGCGGAATATAGCCAAGTCGAGCCCATCTTCAAGTCCAAATGCTACGGGTGCCACGGGCCATCTAAGCAATTGAGCGGCCTGCGTCTTGATGACGCAGAAGCGGCCCTCCAAGGCGGCTACAGCGGCAAAGTAATCGTCCCCGGCCATAGCGCCACCAGCAGTTTATGGCTCCGCGTCGCCGGTAAGCCCGGCCCCACCGCCATGCCTATGGGCTCGAAGGGACTTTCCCCCGATGAGAGCGCCCTCATCGCCGCCTGGATCGACGCGGGAGCCAAGTTCCCTGCCACTCTGAGGGCCGCTGCGAAACGAACCCAATC
>JBBRIO010000081.1:0-13441 GCA_038220855.1 Bryobacterales bacterium
ATCTGAGCCGTGTAGTTGCCGCCCGTCGCCCGCCAAGCCAACCCAATCACCAGTCCGAGAAGCGCCGTCGCAATCAGGATAAATACCTTTCGACGAAAGATCGCATCGGCGATTTCGTGCCAACCCGGCAAGTCGGCGTAGCCCTTATTCATGCTTTGATTCGTAATTGCCATTTGGTGCAGCATCCGGGAAATCGGACGTTATCCAAATGTAGACGCTAGGGCGATATCAATCTATGGGCAATTCGTACAAGTACCCTTTCCAGGTACTAGGCGCTTTAGTCCCATGCCTAGTCTATGCGCAACACGCTTCAATCGTGATCGACTCCTGCACCATCTCTTTCCACGAGATCACCCATTCCGCCGCCACCCCGCCTTCGCACTGCCGGCCCACCGCCGAACGCAGCACCCGCACCAAGGCCATGCCAAATATGGCCTGGTCATCCACGTTCGCCCCTTGCAATCGAAAACCGTCCAGCAACCCGGAAATCAGCGGGCGTAACCGCGCAGCGTCCCCCGCGTTGTTTAACATCGCCGCCCAAACCCGGATCAACTCAGCCCGCTCATCGCGTAACCGGCGGCTAAACCGCCGGCCAATCGTCGGGTCCAGCGTAAACAGGTCACAAAGGAAAATATCCGCCGCGTTCTCAGCCATTTGATGATGGGATAGGTTCGACATACTCTATCTCCATAGGCGCAGCCATACCCCCAAATTGCTCACCCGAGCCCAGTTTATTTTTGAATGTCCCGGTGCAACCCTTTCACCCGATACCCTAACTTAGTCAATCGCTTCCGGATCTCCTCCCCCATCATCACACTCCGATGATGGCCCCCGGTGCACCCAAACGAGATCGTCAGGTAGCTCTTCCCCTCTTCAATGTAGTGCGGCAGCAGATAAGCAAGCAGATCCGAAATCCGCTCCATAAACTCATTCGTCTGCGGAAAGCTCCGAATGTACTTCGCCACCTCGGCGTTCTTCCCCGTCAAATCCTTATACTGCGGAATGTAGTTCGGGTTCGGCAAAAATCGCACGTCGAAAACCAAATCCGAGTCCGACGGAATCCCATGCCGATACCCAAAACTCGTCACGTAAATCAAAATCTGCGACTCGTCCCGCCCCGCCCCAAACTTCTCTCCAATCAACTCCCGCAGCTCGTGTACGTTGAACTTCGACGTGTTCAACACCAAATCCGCCAACCCCCGAATCGGCTCCAACAGTTGCCGTTCCTCCTTCACACTCGACGCCACCGACCGGTCCGCCCCCAACGGATGCGGCCGCCGCGTCTCGCTGAACCGGCGCAGCAATGCCGCATCGTCCGCCTCTAAGTAAACCAACCGCGTCGGCAACGCCTTCTGCAGCTGATGATACATCGCCGGGAAACGCCGCAACGCCTCCCCCTCGCGGACATCCACCACCAAAGCCGCCGAAGCAATCTGTGGACTGCTCCCCGTCAACTCCGCAAACTTCGGAATCAACTCAATCGGCAGATTGTCCACCGCGTAGTAACCCAAATCCTCCAGCGCCTTCAGCACCGTACCCTTGCCCGAGCCGCTCATGCCCGTGATAATCACGAGCTCCGAGCGGCCCACCTTCTTCGCTGGAATCTTTTTCGCCACGCTAGATTTACGCCTGGAAGAAGTCGAAGTCGCCGTCTTCCCGGCGGATCACCACACTGATGCCGCTCGTCTCCGCATCGCGGAACGCTACGTAACCCACGTTCTTACGAATCGCCACCGACACCGCCTCGTCCACTGTCATCGGCTTCTTGCTCACCTTCGCCGCCTTTAACTTCGGCGAGGCCGGAGCCTTCGGAGGAGCCGTTTTCGCCGTCTCCTTCGCCGCTTCCTTCGCTACCGTCTCGATCAACTTCACACCCACCCGAACCTTATCCCGCCGCTTCTCCCGCAGCTTGATCACCTGCTTTTCCAGCTTGTCCAGCGCTTCCGACAAGGCCGGCAAGTAAGCCGGACCCTTTGCAATCGAAACCAGCAAATGGTTCTGGAAATTCACCGTAATCTCGGCCTGCTTCACTAAACGCTTGTCCGTCTTCAGAATGACATGCGCCTCTTTCTCCCCCTTGCCGTCGATCATCTTGCCAAGCTTCACAAACCGTTTCTCAAGCTTGGTCAATTGAGCCGGGGTCAGCTCGCCGTTCGCGCCCGTATAGTGCAAATTCATATTGTTCCTAGTCCTTCACGCGGCGTTGGTGCGTCGACGGGATCTTCAAATCCTCCCGATACTTCGCCACCGTCCGCCGCGTAACATTGATTCCTTCAGCTTGTAATTTTGCGGTGATCTGATCATCGGTCAGAGGCTTGGAGCTGTCCTCATCGTCGATCATCTTCTTCACCATCCGCTTCAGCAGCAGCAACGGCGTCGAACTTCCGCTCGGCCCCTGCACCGCCTCCGAAAAGAAATACCGCAGCTCAAATACACCCTGCGGCGTATGCGCGTACTTGCTCGATACCGCCCGACTTACCGTCGATGCATGAACGCCAATCTCTTCCGCCAAATCCTTAATCATCATCGGCCGAAGCTGGTTAATCCCGTGCTCCAAAAATTCCCGCTGCCGATCAATAATGCACTGGCAAACCTTCAAAATCGTCTGCTTCCGCTGCTCAATATTCTTCAGCAACATCGCCGCCGCGTTAAACCGATCCTTCACGTAGTTCCGAACTTCCTTGTTCGGCTCTTGCTCCCGATCCAGCATCTTGATGTACTGCCGATTCAACCGCAACTGCGGCATATCGTCATCGTTCAACTCAATGTGGAACCCATCGCCATCTTTGTAGATGTAAACGTCCGGCTCCACCGACCGCGCCCCGGGCCCCGAATACTTCAGCCCCGGTCGCGGATCCAGGTGCTTAATCACCTCCACCGCCGTCTGAATATGTCCCAGCGGCCTCCCCAAAACCTTCGCCAAATCCCGATATTGGCGCATCTCCAGCAGTTTCATGTGCTTATCGAGAATCTGCCACGCCACGCTCCCCACCCCGCGCCGGTTCTCCATCTGCAACAGCAAACATTCCCTCACGTCCCGCGCCCCTACCCCCGCCGGATCCAGCGACTGCACTTCCTCCAGCGCCTTCTCCACATCGTCCAGCGTGTGCGTCCCGTAGGTCGCAATCTCTTCGAGCGTCGCCGTCACGTAACCGTTATCGTCCAGGTTCCCAATCACGCTCTCGCATGCGTCCCGCACATCCTCAGCCATCACCACCAAACTCAACTGGGTCCGCAGATGGTCCGGCAACATCACCGGGGCCGACGCAAACGTCTCCCAACTCGGCTTCTCCGTGCTCTCCCCCGCCGGACTCTTAAACCCCGGCTCCAGATAATCGTTGAAGTAGTTGTCGAAGTCGATCTCGTCAAACGGATCCGTCGCCGCCGGGGCCGCGATCTCGTCGTGATTGCCCTCGGCCGCCGCCTCCGCCACCGCCTCGGCGTGGTACTCCGCCTCGGTCCCCGACGCCGCCATCAGCTCATGGTCCGCCGGAGTCGCCTCCCGCTCGCGCTCCAATACCTGCTGCAACTCCGCCGGGGTCATCTCCTCCGACGGGTCTAGCGACTCCTCCAATACCGGATTCTGCGCCATTTCCTGCGCAATCATATCTCTCAATTCGAGCCGGTTCAGCTGCAGAACCGTCACTAACTGGACGAGCCCAGGAGTTAGGATTTGCTTCTGCGCGATGCCGACATGCAGTCGCTGGGAAAGCATACTCATTTCGTATCTATTGTAGAAGATAGGCCAGCCAACACGCTCAGCCTCTCATAAATCTCTTGCATCGGAATTTCCGGCAACCGGCCCGCCGGCACCCCCGCCCCCCACACCGCATACACCGCCCGGTACCGCGTCGGCCAGTGCCCATGATTGCCAATTTCCCTCGGCTTATCCAATAACTTCACATTTCCAAACCCAAACCACACCCCCGCCGCACACTCAAACACCACCTTCGCCCCCGCCAAACGAGGAGCCAAACGCTTCACTTCCTCCGCCGGAATCTCCCGCCCAATTCCGTAACGCGCGTCACTTTTCACTTTTCTCAGCCATGCCTCCCCCGCCGCATCCTCCCCCACCACGAACCCACCCATCGGCTTCACCCCCGCCGGAGCCTCCGTCTTCAGGTGCACTTCCGTCTTCGCCGCCTCAAACCCGTGGTCAGATACCAACACCACCCGCCCCCCCGGCGGCAGCGCCTTCATCATCGTCCCCACCAACTCGTCCGTATACTCGACCATCGCATTCGACTCCACCGAAAACGGCCCCGTCTCGTGCGCCTCGCTGTCTAAATCCACCAGGTGTACGAGCACAACGTCCGGCTTCTCCACCTCCAGCAAATACCGCACCGCCAGCGTCCGCGACCGGTCATCCATCCACTCCTGCGGAAAACTCGGGTACCGCGCCGCAATCTTCGCGCAAAGATCCGCCGGCCGCGCCTTCCCACAAATCGACGGCGTATCCATCGCCCCGCCCCGCCGCTTCTTAAAATACTCCGGCAGGTTAAACGTCACCGGCGCGTTCACCGTCACCGGCCACGTAATCACCGCCGTCCGCAAACCCTTTTTCGCCGCCGCATCCAACAGCGTCGGGCGCTTCAGCAAGTTCACGTCCCAGTAGTAATCGCCCCCCTCCTCCGCCGGACGCCGATTCGAAAGAATCCCATGCTCGTCCGCCGTCGCCCCTGTGATCAACGTCGTATGCGACGGCCAGGTCACCGTCGGCACGATCCCCCTCACCCCCCGCGACCACTGCCCCTCCCGCGTCAACTTTCGCAGATTCGGAATCTTCAGCCCCAACTGGTCAGCGTTCTCCAAATACCGCTGATCCAACCCGTCCACGGAAACCACCAGCAATGTCGCGGCAAATAGAAGCATCATTTTCGTAGCACCGGCCACGCGCATAGCGCGGCAACCAGGATGAACACCGCTCCGGTCGAGTACGGCGCGCCCGTACCAAAGTGATCAAACACCAACCCCGCCCACAAAGGTCCCACCACCCGCGTCAAGCTCAACACCGCCTGCGTCGTCCCCAACATCGACCCCTGCTCCCGGTCGCTCACCCGCTGCGATATGAACGCCGTTAACGTCGGATTCGTAAAGCTGCTGCCCACCGCGATCAATCCGCTCGCCGGATACATCATCCAACCCGCCGGCGCCACCGCAATCCACAAAAACCCCAGCGCGAAGAAGGCATACCCCGCCAGCGCCAGCGGCCGCTCCTTCCAAATCGGCAGCAACTTCCGCACCAGAAACCCCTGATTGAAGGCAACCATCAAACCGATAAATGCGAACACCCACGCGTTGTCCTCCGGCCCCCAAGCAAACCGCGCCAACGTAAACAACGAAAAATTCGTCTGCAAAGCCGCAAACGCAAAATTCAACAGGAACAAGCTCACGAGCAACGCCCGCAGCGCCTCATTCCGAAACGCCGCCACCACCGGCCGCAGCGGGTTCAGGTCGCTCCACTCCGCCGCCCCCGCCTTCCGCCGCTCCACCGGCAACGTCTCCGGCAACAGGAAGTAAGCGAACAACGACGTCACGAGGGCCATCCCCCCCGCCGCATACGCCGGTGCATGAATGTCGATCTTGCTCAAAAATCCGCCCAGCGCCGGGCCGATGATGAACCCCAAACCGAACGCCATTCCGATAATCCCAAAATTCTTCGCCCGGTCCGCCGGTGACGAAATGTCGGCGATGCAAGCCTGCGCCGTAGAAATGTTCCCGCCCGTGATCCCATCCACAATCCGCGCGAAAAACATCAACCACAACGATCCCGCCCACCCAAACAGAAAGTACCCCATCGCCGACCCAAAGATGCTAAAGACCAAAACCGGCCGCCGCCCGTACCGATCCGACAGCACCCCCAAAATCGGGGTCGCCACAAACTGCGCCGCCGAGTACGACAAGCTCAGCAGCCCCACCGTCGTCGCATCGGTCTGAAACTGCCGCACGAGAAACGGCAAAATCGGAATCAAAATCCCCACGCCCAGCAAATCCAAAAACACCGTCAAAAAAATGAGCGTCAATGTCCGCCGCTGCACCTTCTCGTCAGACAGAACGGGCATAACGCGTCATCTCCACCACCGTCCGCGTCCCAAATCCTTCCGGCAGTTCGTACCGCTCCACCACCTCCACATGCATCCGGTGCCGCTTAATCTCCTCCGCCGCCGCCACAATCTCCGTCTCCACGTCCGGCCCTTTATAAAAGAACGCGCGCCCCCCCGACTTTACCGCCGGAGCAAACAAACCCACCGCCCGCAGCAACGGAGCCATCGCCCGAGCCGTCAACATATCGGCCTTCAAAATCTTCACTACCTCTTCGGCCCGTTGCGGCAGCACGTTCACGTTCTCGAGGCCCAGCGTCTCCACGGCCGCGCTCAAAAACCGGGCCTTCTTCTGCACACTCTCCGCCAGCACAAACCGAACTTCCGGCAAAACCAGCGACAACGGTACCCCCGGGAACCCCGGCCCCGAGCCCGCGTCCACCACCTTCTTCGCCCCCGCAAACAGCCGCCACGGCAACACCGAATCCAACACGTGCTTCACCGCCGCATCCCGAGGCGAGGTGATCCGCGTCAAATTCAAATGCTCATTCGCCGCCACAATCAGCGCCAAATGCTCGCCACACTTCTCGATCACGCGGGCACGATTCGGCAAATCGGCTGGCAGAACCAGCTCCAACTCTTCTACAAAATTCATTCGGCGCTACTGGCCCTCAGCTATCAGCTTATCCAACTGCTCCAGCTGCTTCTTCACCGCGTCCGCATCCGTCGCCTTCGGGCTCGCCTTCAGGTACGCCGTCAGGCTCTCTTTCGCCCCCGGCAAATCCCGTTTCTGCGCCAGAATGATCCCCAGCACATGGTCGATCTTCGGCATCCGGTTCTTCGCGTCCAACTTCCGCGCCTCCCGAGCCGACTTCTCCGCCTCGTCCAGCTTGTTTAGGTTCAAGTTCGCCACCGCGTTGTAGAAATACATCGTCGGATACTCAAACGGGTTCAGCTTTAAAGCGATCGCCGTAAACTCCGCCGTCTTCTCCCAATTCGCTTCCTTCGCGTAGATCCCCGACAAGTTCAGGTACGGATTCACATACTTCTTATCCGCCGCAATCGAAGCCTCAAACGCCTTCCGCGCCGGATCGGCCTGCTGGTTCGATTCATAAATCCGCCCCAGGTCGTACCACGCCGCCGCGTACTTCTCGTACAGCCCGGTCGCTTTCTCAAACTCCTTCTGCGCCTCGGCCATCTTCTTCTTCTTGATCAGTTCCCGGCCCTTCTCAAACGCCTTCCGGGCTTCCTTCGGCGCCAACCCCGACGTCGCGCTAAACGTAAAGCCTTCCACGTTCGCCATCCGGTGCAGCACAATCGTCCCCACGTCCGGATTGTCCATCAACCGCCGCCCCGCCAAATTCACCACATCCGATCGAAACCCCGGGAAAGACGCCCTGATTTCACAACCCATCAACGCCTGCTCAATCCCCTGACCCGGAAAGTTCCCGCCGCCTCGACTCTGCGGCATCCCCGGCGAATTGTTCCCAATCCCATCGAACGCGCCCGTATTCGTGCTCGCGTCCGCCATCATCGCCGAGTTCCGGCCCAGCTCAAAGCTGAACCGGCCTTTGGTGTCCGTGTACCCTTCCGGCCGCGGATTGCCGTTGCAAACCCGCTCAATCGTCACCGGCTCCGGCGGCGGCGTCCCATCGTCCAGCATCACCTTCCCCGACAGGAAAATCGACCGCTGCATCTCCGGCATCTGCTGCCGCTGTTGATTCGGGTCCTGCCCCTGCGGAAACGGATTTCGCCCCGTATTCCCTGGCTGTGTCGACGTTCCTTGGCCCAGCCCCGGAGTCGCCGGCTGTTGCGTCGAGCCACCCCCTCCGCCTCCCACGCCGCCCCCGCCACCTCCAGTCGGTGCGGGTGCCGGTGCCGGCTCCTGCGCCTGCAATACGCTAGCCAAGGCAAATGCCGCCAGAGAAATTCGAATTCGGGACATATAATGCTCTCTCCTGCGAGTTGTCCTCAGTATGTCATAAGCCATTCACGTCGAAAAGGTACATCTGCCGCCCCCCCGCGTGCGCCGAATCCACCACCACGCTCCGCCCGTCCGGGCTCGACCGCGGATGCGTATCGCACCGCCACTCCCCCGTATACTCCTTCGGAGCCACCAAACTCCCCAGCGGCTTCCTTTCTCCCGTCGTCGTATCGAACACGTAGACGTTCTGCTTCCGCTCCTTATCCGGATAGGTATCGTTCAAAACCCACCGGTTCCCTCGCTTCGGTAAGTACGTGCAGTGCCCGTTCACGGTCATCACCCCTTCTCCCACCACCTCGACCTGGGTCGTCCTATCTTGATACAAATAAAAGCGATCCCCCTTCGACGGGTGCCACGCCCAAGCCAGCACGCTCGCAGCGTCCCGCCACACAAAGTGCGACGTCTTCCCATAAGGGTCCAGCACGTGCAAATCCTTCCCGCTCGAATTTGCCGTAAACATTCGCGTCGAAAAGCCAGCCCCTTCCTTCTTCCCCCGCCACCGATGTAGAAAGATGAACCGCCGATCGTCCGGCGCAATCAGCAGGTGGTTGAACCAGTGCTTGGCGTTCTCCGAGTACCCGCCCGGATACGGAATCGCCGCCGCATCCGCCACCGAAATTAACAACTCCCTCTTCCCCGACTCCAAATCCACCTTCCAAATCCCCACGTCTTCCGGGATCAGCTTCTCCCGATTCGGATCCACGACCCCCGCGTACCCATACCCCGGCCGCACATCGTTCAACCGCCGAAAATCGCAGACGATCCCCCACCGCCCACTCGTCGCCAGCGTATACACCGGCGAAGGAATCGTCCGTTTCCGTCCCGTCTTGACGTTGACGATATGCGAAACGAACTCCCCGTCCACCCGGTCGTTCCAAATCACATCCGTCTTGCTCCCCGGAACCCACTGCAGCATGCACCCCTGCTGCCAGTTCCAGGCCCGCGACTCCCCCAGGTCGATCCACCGATCGTTGTCCTGCAGGTCGACCATCCCCACCCGAATCGTGTCCTCGGCCCGCGGCGACCGTCCTTCGAAATCGACTTCGTTTCCGAGCACATACCGCCCCGTCGGGTCGAACTCCAGCTTGTCGTAGTAACCAAACCAATGGAACTTCGGGCCCTTCGTAATCGCCCGCATGGGCACGGGCTGCTTCAAGGCAAAGGACGAGAGGAATCCGCGTCGGGAGAGGAACATGGTACCTGCTTAAAAACCACGAATTGGCCGATCAAAAAATTAATCATACCGGAACTCACAATCGCCAGCGGCGTCGCCACCAACGTCGGCAACCCCATCCGCCCCACAAACAACTCCGCAGCAAACAGATTCGCCAACATCGCCACCGTCCCCGTCCCCAACTGATATTTCAGCGCTCTTGCCCCCCATCCCGCCTGCCCCCTCATCTTCCACGTCCACCGCTCGTGCCACATAAAGTTGTGCCCCAGCGTCACCTCCACCGCCACCACCGTCGCCAGCAAATAGTGCCACCCCAGCACATCCCGCCCCAGATACATCATCCCCGTCTGCACCACTGACCCCATACACCCCACCAAGCTAAAGCGCAGCCAAAGTTTAAACACAGCAATCTCAGTGTAGCCGTTTAGAATAGGTAATTATGGCTAGATCCTACGACCTCATCCCCCGCCCCGTACCTCGCGTCGAAACCGCCCTCCGCCGCATCGTCACCGATTTCCCCGTCCCCGAGTCCATCCCCATCCTCGAACAACTCGCCGCCTTCGAGCCCGCCGCCATGCAGGGCCAACCCCCCGTCGTCTGGGACTCCGCCATCAACACAACCGTCCGCGACAAATGGGGCAACCAGTGGATCGACTGGTCCTCCGGCGTCCTCATCACCAACGCCGGCCACGGCCGCCCCGAAATCATCGACGCCATCGTCAAACAGGCCCAGCACGGCCTCCTCACCAACTACTGCTTCCCCAACGAAATCCGCGCCAACTTCGTCAAGCGCCTCTCTGACCTCATGCCGGAACCGCATAAAAAAGTCTTCCTGCTCACCGTCGGCTCCGAGACCGTCGAATGCGCGATCAAGCTCTCCCGCGGCCACGGCGTCAAAGTCGGCGGCCCCTCGAAGAACGTCATCGTCTCTTACGAGAAGGCCTTCCACGGCCGCACCCTCGGCTCTCAACAAGCCGGCGGCATCCCCGTTCTGAAAGAGTGGATCGTCAACCTCGACCCCGGCTTCGTCCAAGTCCCCTTCCCCGACGGCTTCCGCACCGAAGATACCTCCTTTGAGTACTTCGAAAAATGCCTCGCCGACAAAGGCGTCTCCCCCGCCCAAGTCGCCGGCGTCATCATGGAAACCTACCAGGGCGGCTCCGCCTCCTTCGCCCCCGTCGCGTATATGCAACGCATGCGCCAATGGTGCGACGAGCACCAAATCCTCCTCACCTGCGACGAAGTCCAAGCCGGCTTCGGCCGCACCGGTAAATTCTCCGGCTTCGAGCATTACGGCATCGTCCCCGACCTCTCCACCTGGGGCAAAGGCATCTCCAGCTCCCTCCCCATTGCCTGCATCATCGGCTCCCGCGAAGTCATGGACATGTTCCCCCCCGGCTCCATGACCTCCACCCACTCCGGCAACCCCGTCTGCGCCGCCGCCGCCCTGGCCTCGCTCGACCTCATCCTGAACGAAAACCTCGCCGAAAACGCCCGCATCATGGGCGACCGCATGTTGGCCTATTTCCGCGCCATGCAGGACAAATATCCGCAAATCGGCTGGGTCGATGGCAAAGGCCTCGTCGCCGGCATCGCCTGCGTCAAACCCGGCACCAAAGACCCCGACCCCGACCTCGCCTGGGACGCCATCCGCGCCTCCATCGAACGCGGCGTCCTCATGTTCTCCCCCGTCGGCTTCGGCGGAGCCACCATCAAAGTCTGCCCCCCCCTCAACATCACCCAGGAAGCGGTCGACGAGTCTCTGGCCGTCTTCGAGGAAGCCTTCATCTCATGCCTCTAACGGACGTCCTCGTCATCGGAGGAGGCATGATCACCCACGATCAGCTCCTCCCCGCCCTGTACCACCGCCAGCGCCAAGGCCGCCTCGGCCCCATCACCATTTGCGCCCAACACCAAAAAACCGTCGCGAACCTCGCCGTCGCCCCCGCCATCCTCCAAGCCTTCCCCGGCCAGTCCTTCGACGCCTACCCCAAAACCGAAGGCCCTCAGCCCCATCTTTATAAGGAGCTGCTCAAAACCCTCCCCCCTTACTCCACCGTCCTCGTCGCCCTCCCCGACCAGGTCCATTACGAAGCCGTCATGGCCGCCCTCGAAGCCGACCAGCACGTCCTCTGCGTCAAGCCCTTGGTCCTCACCGCCGCCGAAGCCGAAACCATCGCGCAAACCGCCCGCGCCCGCGGCCTGCTCGTCGCCATCGAATACCACAAGCGCTTCGACGACCGCTCCCACAAAGCCCGCTCCCTCTACCGCGACGGCCGCCTCGGCGACTTCAAACTCGGCACCGCCCGCCTCATGGAAAAGTGGTACTACCGCGAATCCAACTTCCAAAACTGGTGTACCACCGAGAACACCGACACGTTCACCTACATCGGCTGCCACTACGTCGATCTCGTTCATTTCATCACCGGCCTCCTCCCCGTCGCCGTCTCCAACTACGGCATCGTCGACACCTATCCCAACGGCCGCGAAGGCTACCTCTGGTGCGATACCCGCGTCCGCTGGTCCAACGGCGCCGTCCTCAACGTCCAAACGTCTCTCTGCTATCCCAACGAAGCCGCCGGCCCCAACACCCAAGGCATGACCCTCTACTGCTCCGGCCCCTCCGGCGCCATGCTCGACCACTCCGACCAGTACCGAGGCCTCTCCTACTCGCTCACGACCAAGTCCCCCTCCCCCGGAGCCACCTTCTACACCGAACCCAGCCCCGACTACTTTCAGTACAACGACCTCGGCGGCCCCGGCCTCGTCCCCGTCGGCTACGGTGTCCGCAGCGTCGACTACATCCTCGACACGATCGACGGACTCCAAGGCCTCGACCTCCCAGCCCGCCAGGCCGCCCTCCAAGCCATCGACGCCAAGGGTATCCTCGCCACCCCGTCGAACTCCCGCTACAACGAACTCGTCGTCGAAGCCGGTCGCCTCTCGATCCTCAACCAAGGCCGCGAAGCCTTGATCGACTACGAGACCCATACCGTAGCCCTCACATGACCAACGAAGAAGTCCAGTCTTATCTTGACGACAACGGCTACCCCGCTCACATCGTCGCCGCAGGCGCCCCCGGCGTCATCAAACGCTGGCACGCCTTCGTCGACGAAGTCGAAGCCGGCTACCGCTACCGCCTCGACGACTACCGCCACGATCTCGACCTCCGCGGCGTCATCCAGCTCGCCGGCCTCGACGCCGAAGTCGCCGACTCCGACCTCCGCTTCTCCGCACTCCTCACCGCCACCGATACCCGCGTCTGGGAAAGCTCCGCCGAAAACCCCTGGTGGGATTTCGGCTACCCCCGCAACATCCGCGGCGAACTCTGGAAAGACCTCCAACGCTCGGGCCTCCTCGCTGAAGACGACGCTCTGGCATAGACTGGCCACCAAATGAAAAAGGGGGGCACCCGTCGCCGGATGCCCCCCACTTTCCTACTGCTCTACCAGAGGAACTTCAACCGCACCTGCATCGTGCGCGGACTAAAGTTCTGGTTCGAGGTCAACGACGGAAACAGCAATCCGAAGTTTGCGTCGTTCGGGTTCGTATTGAAGTTGTCGTTGCGGCCAAAGTAGTACTTATTGATCGCATTGAACGCTTCAAAGCCGAACTGCATCCGGTACCGCTCGCCAAACGTCGTCGTCTTGAGGAACGAGGCATCCAGCGTCGGAACCCGGTGCTTCCGCAGGCCCGGCTGCCGGTTCGGCGTCTGCCGGCCCGGAGCCGTTTGGCCCGGCGAGAAATCGCCGACCCACAGCCAGTCATACTTCGTCAGGTCCGTTCCGCAACCCGACGCCGTCGAATAGGCCATCGGCGTCCGCGTCCCGTCGTTGTTCTGACGGACCACGCAGTTGCCCCAGCCACGCACCGAATGCTGGTTCCAGTCGATGTTCTTGTTCGACGAGTCCCGCAAAGGCAGCACGTTGGCCGGATAGTCGGTCGGCTCGCCGGAAGCCCACTGGAAGAAGCTGGTCACCTGCCAGCCGCCAACGAACTTGTTTGCCAAACCGCTCACGCCACTCGCAAACTTCTTGCCCTTGCCAAACGGCAGGTCATAGGAGCCCGTCAGTTTGAACACGTGCGGCCGGTCGTTGAAGTACAGGCTGCGCTGTTCCACACGGTTGAATGGATCGATGAAGCCCTCCTGTTCGAGCATCCGGGACCACGTATAGTTGGTGGTCAGCGTCAGCCCCTGCATGCGAACGTTGTAGTTGATCTGCAGGGAGTTGTAGTTGATGT